>JADFVG010000187.1 GCA_015222405.1 Chloroflexota bacterium | reverse complement strand
GGACATCGACTCACTAACCTTGATCGATTTCGTGATGAGAATGTTTGAGGTCTGGCGACAAAACGGAAGGTAAAGGTTATGGTACTGAACGCAGCTTTCAGAAAGGCATATTACGGGATTTTACTGCTTAAGAACGGCGGCTTAGGCATTTTCTGGCATCACTTGAAGCGCCAAATCTGCAGTAAGACCATTTGGGGGGGGTTAGAAAGGAATCTGCAAACAGATAATGGTCATATCCCGTGTGAGATAGAATATTTCTTGCTAAAAGGTTTCGAAAGGGCAGTTTTCAAGAAGTTCGAGAAAGTACGCGAGATTAGGTTCCTCTTTCTTATCAGAAGGAGAACATTTTTGAGAATTGAATCTGCTGCAGGTACATTGCGTGATAATAATACTCAAAGGGCAATTGAATGAAAAAGGTATCTGCCATGGTAAAGTCCATGCCAGGGACAGAGCTGACTGCCTTTGCTCACCAAGCAAATGAAAAAGTAGGGGCTGTCATCATAGGGGGGCATTTCCAGGGTCTAGGCATCGTGAGAAGCCTTGCCAAGCACAATATTCCAATCTACCTGCTGGATCAGGAATTATGCATCGGCAGGTTTTCAAGATACCCAAAGAAGTTCGTAAGGTGTCCGAGCGTAAGACAGGAAGTCCCCTTTCTCAACTTCCTGACAGATTTGGCCAAAAAAGAAAACATTGAGGGCTGGATCATATACCCCAACGATGATGAGACGGTTTATTTCTTGGCCAAATACAAAGAACAGCTGCAAGAATATTATAGGATCCCAACACCACCGTTGGATGTGGTCAAGTTTACTCACGAAAAGAAATTGACCTATCAGCTAGCTGAAGAATCAGGCATTGCTATTCCTAAAACATTTTACCCCGGGAATCTGGAGGCATTAGAGCAACTGGACCTGGAATTTCCGGTTATTATTAAGCCCTCAATAAAAGAGCCTTTCTACAGTAAGACCCGGAAGAAAGCGATACGCATAGATGATAAGGAGGAACTTGTCCAGGAATTCGAAAGAGCGCTCTCAATAATTGATGGTTCGCAAATAATGATTCAGGAACTGATCCCCGGCGGCCCCAGTTACCTCTTTTCTGTTGGCTCATTATACAAAGACGGGGAGTTCTTAGGCAAGGTGGTTGCACGGCGAACCCGGCAGCATCCCATGGATTTCGGCCATGCCACAACCTATGCCGAGACTATGGATATACCAGAGTTGGAGGAAATCGCTGCTAAAATCTTGGGGCTAATAGGTTTCTACGGACTATCAGAGGTTGAGTTTATGCTCGACCCTAGGGACGGAAGATACAAATTGATCGAAATAAACGCCAGACCCTGGGGCTGGCATACTCTGGCAATCGGTGCCGGAGTAGATCTACCCTACTTGTTGTACCAAGATATGCTGGGAGAAGAAGGACTACAGAATGGTTTCGTCAAGAACACCAAGTGGATTCGCTTGACCACGGATATCCCCACAGTGATTGCAGAGATATTCAGAGGGAGGCTGAAGGTCACTGATTATGTCAATTCCCTGAGGGGAAAGAAACAGTTTGCGGTATTATCGTTAAGGGACCCCCTGCCCTTCATTGCGGAATTATTGATGCTTCCCTACATGTGGAAGAAGAGAGGCTTTTAAAGGTGGAATTTTGTGTCCAGTTTAAAATAACTGTGAAAAAAGCACGAGGGGAACTTAAGGGATGAGAAGAGAGATATTAGATATTCTATGCTGCCCACATTGCAAGCATGACCTGACGTTATTTGAAAAAGAAGTGGCTAATGATGAAGTAATTGAGGGGATTCTCAAATGTAACAATTGTCGGAAATCCTTCGAAATAGTCAAAGGTGTTCCCAGAATGATTGTCGATCTTGGTGACCGAAGAGAATTAGCGGAAAGCTGGGGTTTTCAATGGGATAAGCAAGCAGAAGGAAAGTTAGAGACGGATACTTACTATGGAGAGACGGAAGAACAAGAACTAGACAATTTCTTCTACCATCTTGGCATAGCCCCTGATGATTTACGCGGCAAAGTTGTTCTTGACGCTGGTTGTGGGTGCGGACGATTAACAAAAGCATTAGGGAAGTATGGAGCTGAGATTCTTGGTATAGATATCGCCTCCTCAATAGAGTGCATTTATGAATACTGTAGGCCTAACCAAAATGTACACATAATCCAAGCAGATATCGTTAATCTACCATTCAAAAATGAGACTTTTGATTATGTATGGAGTAAACTTGCAATATGCTATGTTCGTAATCCTGAGCAAGCATTTGAGAATCTGTCTGATTTGGTAAGACCATCTGGCAAATTGTTCGTAGCAGTACCTGATAAAGCGAATCTGTCTTTCACAGTAAAGCTCAAGGATTTCTTAAGAATATCTCACAGGATGCCCCTAATATTGCTGCTTTACCTTAGTTGGTGTCTTGCACCAGCATTGTCTTTAGCTAAGAGAGTACTCAAGAATCCCAGGACTTCCTTGAGAGCGAACGCATTTTTCCTTTTTAATTCTCTGCATCCCAGTTTTATGACTCGTCATACCCGTGAAGAAGTAATAGGTTGGTTTGATAGGGGAAAGTTTTACCAGACAGCTCTAGTAAATGGCACTGATCATCTGATATTTGTTAGGGGGACAAAAAAGTAGCGTCTGTCGGGAGTTCTTTTTCCGCTTAATGTGGACTTTAATCGGTGTAGAAGATAGAGTGAATAATAGCAAGATCGAATCCAGGTCAAAAGTAGAGGGGTTGATGCTTCCCTACATGTGGAAGAAGAGAGGCTTCTAAAGATGGAATTACGGATTTTCGTTTCCAGCCTAGTGCTTGCTCTTGTATTCCTGCCTTTGCTTGCTTGGAAGTGGCGAATCAAGATGAAGATAGCGATACCAGGCGCAGTCGTAATCGGCGGGTTGACCGGGTTCATCGTGAGTGGGATAAACTCACTGCCAGCCAATTTCAGCATGGCCGCGCTAATCTTCATCGAGTTATTCTTCATTTTTGCGATAACCTTTCTAGTCATCATTTTCAAATTCTATAGAGACCCGGAACGAGTTCCACTGGAGACCGAGAAGGTGATCCTTTCCCCAGCTGATGGCAAAGTCATCTACGTCAAGGAAATAGAAGAGGGCTCCTCCCTTGTCTCGACCAAGGGTGAGAAGCGGTTTGAATTAAGCGAAATAATGGCTACCGATTCGCTTTCTGACGTGGCATATCTAATCGGGATAGATATGAACATGCTGAACATCCATGTAAATAGGTCTCCGATTGGAGGAAAGATAATCTTACAAAAGCATACCAAAGGGAAGTTTTTATCTTTGCGGAAACAAGAATCAGACATACTCAATGAACGAGTTACCACAATCATCGACAACGGGGCATTTAGGATCGGTGTAGTTCAGATAGCCTCGCGCCTGGTCAGAAGAATAGTCTCCTATCTTAAGGACGATAATAGCGTAAGGATTGGGCAGAGGATCGGAGCCATCATATTTGGGTCTCAAGTCGACGTGGCAATCCCAGAAATGGAAAATCTCAGAATATGCGTTAAGCCGGGAGATGAGGTAATAGCAGGGGTTTCTGTAATAGCAAGGTATGGCTAGAAATTTAAGCTCGATGAGGGAAGCATGGTAGCTATGGAACCGACCCTTCAGCAGGTCAATCACGGAATGACTGACACTGGAGTGAAACGCTGTGCCCGCTGTGTCATGCCCGAGAATTACCCCGGAATCGCTTTTGACGCCGAAGGGGTGTGCAACTTCTGCAGGTATTTCGAGACTCACTGGGGCTCGTGGGTTGCCAGTGAGAAGGAGAAGGCCCGCTCTGAGGCGAAGCTGAGAGGCATCTTTGACGCCGCCAAACAAAAGGGCAAGCCTTACGATGCCCTCATCGGCATTAGCGGGGGCAAGGACAGCTCCTACTGCCTCTACCTCTGCCGTAAGGTCTACGGGCTTAAGGTTCTCACTTTCACCATGCACAACGGCTTCCTTCCCGACGCTGCCAAGCACCGTATACAAAAGCTGGTTGAGGCGTTTGACGTGCCCCACTTTTACCACCGAGATCCCCTCGTATTGGAACTGGCGCGTGTTTTCATGCGTAAGACCGGGAACTTCTGCGCGCCCTGTGAACTGGCGACCTTTAATCTCAGTGCAATCATTGCCCGCGAGTATGACATACCGCTCATAGTACTTGGGAGTTCCAGCCGCACGGATGGAAGTCCGCCAAAGGTTCTGAACCCCTGGGACCCAGCATACTTTGCCAAGGTCCTCAAGGATGAGCCTTACCAAGAGCGGTTACGCTGCTCCCTCTTCGCCCGAAATTACCTTGTGCGGGCAGGGTTAGCACGGGTTTTCGGTCGCCGACGCATTGTGATTCTGCCAGACTACGTCGAGTGGGACGAGGAAAAGATTGCTGAACTGTTTGAGCAGGATTTCGGGATCCAGTTTGACGAGGAGCATTCGGACTGCATCGCCTCCGGGGTGGCTGATTACCTCTACCGGAGGAAGTGCAAGGGCAGTGGTCGCAAGGTGATGAAGTATAGCGTGCTCATCCGCGGAGGCAAGATGAGTCGGGAGGAAGCCTTGGAGCGACTGGGCGAGAACGACGGGGATTCGCCTACGCTTAACCTTGATCGTTTCATTGAACTCATGGGCATGACGCGTGATGAGTTCAATGAGGCGAGCGAGAGAAGCCCCGGCTCTTACATGAGGGGCCTACCGCGATTTTATAACGCCTTGCGGCGAAGGGTGCGTCGCCAGGTGTGAGTAGGGTTGGATAGAAGATTGGCAAATATCGAACTAGGTTGAGACGATTGCCATTGTTGAAATTGTATGGTTATGGCACCTTGGTATGGGGGCAAAAATGGCGAAGATGGAGGGACGGGGATGAGGTTTGAAAGGGTGCTACTGGTTAATCCCTTCTCCCACGGTGAGTGGCGTGGGCTTACGCCCCATATCGGTCAGGCATATCTGGCCCAAACTTTGCTTGAAAATGAGATCGAATACGATGTCCTGGACATGAATTTGGGCTATAAGTCAAGACATCTGCAACAAAGGATTAAAGAATTCCGCCCCGATCTCATAGGCATGAGTTTGATTTCCCTGGAATACAAGAGGTTCTATAACCTCCTCTCGGAAATCAAGAACCTCGATGGAGCGGTAAAAATCGTGGTCGGCGGTCCCCATGTATCGATCATGAAGGAAAAGGTGCTGCAGGAGTGTGCCGCCATAGACTATGGTGTGGTGTTTGAAGGAGAGGGCCCCCTTGTCGAACTTTGCCGAGGTGAGCTTCCCGAAGATAAGATCAAAGGCCTAATTCTTAGAGACGGCGATGATATCGTTTATACCGGGGATAGAGAATTTGTATCGGATTTGGATCAAATACCCTGGCCTCGTTATGAGAAGTTTGAACTCAATAAGTATATCAGGGAAATGACGATCTACTCCAGCAGGGGTTGTCCCCATAAGTGCACATTCTGTCCCAACAGGATCCTCTCGCCGCAATTCAGACCTCGAAGCCCTAAGAATGTGGTAGATGAGATGGAATATTGGTACAGTAAAGGTTGCAGGCAGTTTAATTTCGATGACGACAATTTCAATCTGGTAAGGAGCAGGGTCTTTGAGATATGTGATGAAATCGAGCGGCGCGGGCTCAAGCGGTTATTCCTGCGCTGTTCCAATGGCATTCGAGCAGATAGAGTGGATAGGGACATGCTTGCCAGAATGCGCGAGGTAGGATTCAGGTATATAGCCTTCGGCGTTGATGGTGGGAATAACAGGATATTGGAGATAGTAAAAAAGGGCGAAACTATAGAAACCATAGAACAGGCCATTAAGGATGCCTGTGATCTAGGCTATGACGTTAAGCTATTGTTTGTCGTGGGTACACCCTATGAAGCCCGGGAGGATGTTGAGGATAAGGTTAGACTTAGCAGAAAGTATCCCATCCAGGAGGTCCATTTCTACAATACTATCCCCTATCCGGGGACGGAACTGTATGACTGGATAGAGGAAAACAATTACTTTCTCAGGAAGCCGGAGGATTATCTGAACGATGTCTCCTGTCTTGCAAGTGTTCCTGTTTTTGAAACGCCAGAGTTGCCGGGCGAAGAACGGATTGAAGTGCTCGATTACCTCGGTAAAGTTAGAAAGCAGGTACATCGAGATGCTATTTCACGAACGTTCCGCAGGTACAATCCCATAGGGGTATTGGCGAGTTATATGTTGGCGAATAGTTTTGTGGAAAGGCTTTTCTACCAAAGCACATTCTGGAGAAAAATAATAGAAGGCTTCAGGTACAGGTTGGCCATAAACAAATAGGACCACAGACCACGAGCAACTGATATCTACAGGTAGAATCACCAAACCGGAATCGCAGGTCAGCGATGCCGGTGTTTTCTGAGGACGCGGCTGGAATGCATAGTGAAAATCTGGCTTCAGGAGCATGCTGGTGAGCAATAGGAAGCTAGTTATTTTGGGCCTAGTACAAGCCTCGACAACCTTTTTGGTGTGTGCCGTGGCAATCTGGCTCGAGGAACAATTGCAAAAATGGGAGGGCCCGGGTAATGGCTACTTTGACGATGTATCCCTTCTGCTAGTATTCGTGACTGCAGCCCTAGTTAGCGCCACCTTAGTTCTGGGCTATCCGCTCTACTTACTTCTCCAAAAGCAAATCAGAGAGGGATTTTTGCTTCTGCTATCCACTGGGGGATGGCTAATACTAATAGTGGCAGGCGCTATCACTGCCGTCTTGCTTGGAGTGCATGGCTGAGGCGGTCAGAGGTGGTCCTTAGGCCCCTGATCTGGAGGCCAGACCTGCCAGCGATTTGTAGTACTCCGTTGCCTGGGAAAGGCCTTCCCCAAGGGTGAATCTGGGTTTCCAGCCCAGTTCCTTCTGGGCCTTGCTGGAATCGAGGCAGATGCGATGAATCTCACCTGGCCGAGCCGAGGTGTAGAGAGGGCTTCCGGCATAGCCTAGTGCCTTCGCCAAGGCATCGAACATCGCCTGATCGGAAGTCTCTACCCCTGTGCCCAGGTTGTAGATTGCCCTTTGCCCCCGCTCCATAGACAGGAGATTGGCGTCAACAATGTCAAACACATGAGTATAGTCTCTGGTTTTATCCCCTGAGCCAAAAATAGTAGGGCGCTCCCCTCTGAGCATCTGACTGGCGAAGATAGCCACCACACCCGCTTCTCCGCCGGGGTTCTGCCTCGGGCCGTAGACATTAGAGTATCGCAGCACTACGTAGTTGAGTCCGTTGCGGAGACCGTAGAGATGAAGGTAGTGTTCTACGGTGTGCTTGGAGACACCATATTCTGAGATGGGGTTAATGGGGTGTTCCTCATCTACCGGCAGGTACTTTGGCTCCCCATAGATTGCCCCCCCTGATGAGGCATAGATGAGTTTCTGAACGCCGAACTGAATGCAGTGGTGAATAACATTCAAGGTGCCTAAGATATTCTCCTGGGCGTCAAACATAGGGTTCTCCACCGATCTCTTGATAATCATCTGAGCAGCGTGATGGTTCACTAGCTCTGGCTTCTCCTGCTGAAATACCTCGGCCAGCTCTTGGTCACAGACACTCATCTGGTAAAACTTGGCTGCGGGATTAACGTTATTGATGAAACCGGTGCAAAGATTATCTACTATTACTACCTGGTGCCCTCGGTCGATCAAAGCGTCAACCAAGTGAGAGCCGATGAATCCGCTTCCTCCGGTGACCAGGACTTTCATTCCCGTCTCTGTCGAGTCGGTTTCTCTGTGGGCAGGGAAAAACTGAGAGTACTGCCCTCCCCGACCTTGCTTTTGGCCCAGATATGACCGCCGTGGGCCTCCACGATAAGCTTACAAATATGAAGCCCCAGGCCTGCTCCTGAAGTAGCACGGGTCAATCTGTTGTCCACGCGGTAAAACTTCTCAAAAACCCGACCTAGCTCATCTTCAGGTATGCCAACCCCCGAATCTCTAACTGCCACAATCAAGCAGGGGAGCTTTACTGAAGATACCTCTCCCAAAATTGCCACCAGCTCATCTTCATCCTGGACGTGCCTTACAGAAACCTCGATATCACCCCCCTGCGGCGAGTATTTCGCCGCGTTGACCAGAACGTTAATCATCACCTGCTCGATCTTCTTGCGGTCGGCATGAACCGAGGGTAAGGAGTGAGGCAGGCGGAGTTTAATTACATGCTGGGTGGTCCGGCCTTGCATTTCACTCACAACCTTCCGTAGCAGCTCGGATAGAGAAGCGGGCTCGACAACGAGGTCGAGATGGCCAGCCTCGAGACGAGAGACATTTAGGAGGTTCTCCGCTAACCAGGTTAATCTGCTGGTAGCGGATTCAATGCCTCGAAAATACTGGCTTCTCTGCTCATCGGTTATGGTTTCACCAAGTTGTAACAGGGTGGCAGTATACCCTTTAATCAAAGTGAGAGGGGAGAGCAACTCATGAGACACAGCGGCAATGACATCCGGATTGATGCGCCCATTATGTCTCTGAGTGGAGATGTCGCGCACGATGACGATCTGGTGTCCTTCCTGATAGTATAGGGAAGGAGGCAATGATGCACGGTGCATAGCTACAGAGAACTTCTTCCCCTCTACGTTAGTGAAAGTATGCTGGAGGCAAGAGCCGGAGTATTCCTTCTCCCCCGTCAGCACACAAAGATAGCCACTTTGCCCCGGGGTGCTGCCATCGCCACAAAGATAGATCTCCCAGCAATGCCGTCCCACAGCCTGCTCTCGACGCCATCCGGTCAACTTCTCTGAGGCAAGGTTGAAGGCGACTATTCTATGATCATGGTCAATGATCATCATAGCATCGGTAGCGTGGTCGAAGGCGTCCTTGAATCTTTCCCTATCCTGTTGGGCCCGTGTTCCCTCAAGCGCCACTGCCATCCAGTCAGCTAGGAGCCTCGCCAAGGCCAAAGCGTGGTCGGTAGGGGAGAAGGCTTGACAGGAGGCGAACACGATCGAGCCTAGCAGTCCGCCATCCCGGTCACGAACCGAAATCAACCACAGAGACTCTATTCCCTCCCCTCGGGCTAATCTCCATAGAGGACCGAAACGCGGTGTGCCGGGAAGGTCGATTACCAGCGATGGGTTTGCTTTCTCAGCGGCTGCAGTTAGAAGATGCGTTCTCCGCTCAGCTTGGCCCAAGGCAGAAACGAACGGAGGGGAGAAACCAGCGGCAGCCTCTGGGAGAAGAAGCTGCTCCATGGGGTTGAAAAGGAGCAGGAAGCACTTATCGATCCCTGGAATTGCCTGTCTCAGCAGAAAAGCGGCCTGCACCAGTTCCTCTGCCGAGGTGTGGCCGACTAAGCGGGCGGTGATCGCCTTGAGGAGGTTTACTTGCTGCTCCAACGCATCCGGTGTGTAACCAGACGGAGGGGTCTCCTCTGACAATGCCCGCTCTAACCAAAGACGAGGAAGGTCAATCCCTTCTGACACAACAACCTTCCCCGACTTAGCCACACTACCGACTTTGGGCACCTGATTAGATGATATTTGCCTTGGCATTCTTCTTTTAGGCCGCCGGCCATCCTCCAACGTCACTAGGCGAAAAACGGTATCCCACACCCCTTTCGGTCAGGATCCATCTCGGGTTGCTGGGTTCTCTTTCGATTTTCTGGCGCAGGTATCTAACGTATAGCTTGACGTAGGTTCTGTCGCCGAAGTAGTTCGGCCCCCACACCTTCCTTAATAGCTCCTCATGGGTAACAATCCAACCCCGGTTCTCAATCAAGCAAGATAGCAGCCGGAACTCTGTCGGCGAAAGCGCCACTTTTTGCCCTCGAACCCACACCTGGCGACTTCGCCAATCAATATCTATTTCCTCGTTGTGGAAGGTGTTGTTACTATCCTGCTGCCAATCGGCACCGACCCGGCGCAGAACAGCCTGCACTCGGGCTATCAATTCCGGGAAGTTAAAGGGTTTGGTAATGTAGTCATCGACACCAAGGTTGAATCCCCGGAGCAAATCGGCTTTTTCACCGTTCACGCTCACTATGATAATGGGCATGTCGCACATTTCCCGAATGCGACGGCAGACCTCCCAACCATCCATGCGTGCCATGCAGATATCCACAAGCACCAGATTGGGACGATCGCTATACACCTGACGGAGCCCCTCAATCCCGTCTTCTGCGATGATCGGCTCGTATCCGGCATTTTGCAGCCAAGTCTGAGCCAATCCCAAAAGCTCAGTGTCATCATCAATCATTAGGATCTTCTCTTGCATGGTATTAATCCCTCTCGTTAGCACTCCAGCTAAGGCAAGGCCTAGACATGCTAAAGTCCTTGTCCTTACGGAAATACAAATGGAAACTCAAATCAATGAGGCAGAGGGCACTAGGGAGTTAACCCAATTAAGCCACTCTGGCACGAAGGACACGTCTTCGAGACGTGTACGATATCCGTCAGCGGAAATAAATGCACTAGTAATGCACCGGGAGCGCACTGCGAATTCTACTTGTCGAATCTAGATTTGTCAATACTTTATCTAATAGACTTAGTGTGAATTACCAAATTCTAACCCTTTTCTAACTTAGCTTTGACCTAGTTCTAGCGTGCAGTTTCTTCTGGTGCCCGTTTTGATTTGTCAAGTACGGCCGCTTGCCAAACCCCACCACCTAGCATTGAAGCCGAAAATTCTAACGTTTTTCTGACCAAGCTCCAACTCCGTTCTAACACGTCTCTGCTAGACTTGCAAAAGAGGTTCACATGGAAAGAGTTAAGGAGGTGTAGGCGTGGGAAGCGGCGCCCTAAGCCAAACCGAAAGGACCGTTCTAGTGGTCGATGATGACCCAGGGGTAATTCAAATCCTGGAGG
>JADFVG010000186.1 GCA_015222405.1 Chloroflexota bacterium | reverse complement strand
TTTCTTCGTCGGGGCTGCTGGCGCAGGAGCGATAATGGGCTCCTCCTTCGTCTTGGCTGCCGGCGCAGGAGCAACAACGGGCTTTTTCGTCGTCGGGGCTGCCGGACTTGGGACTTCCTCCTCTTTGGGCAAGGCGCACTCGACGAAGGCCAGTTCCAAAGGCAGCGGGGAGAAGCCATCGAAGTCCACTTCCACCTGTCGAAACAGCTTCACCGCTTGGGAAAGCTGGTCCAGCGAAGCCCCTGTCGTCAGGGCCTTCATCTCGGCCACTGTCTCTGGCGTGAGGTCGACAGCCTCGGCGGCGCCGGCCTTCATCAAAAGCAGCCCTCTCAACAATTCCACCAGCTCTCGGTTGAATTGCCGCAGGTCGAGGCCGTCACGGACGACGCTATTTATGGTTGCCAGCCCCGCGCTCATATCCCTATTGATAATGTGCTTCGCCAGCTCCTGGGTGCGAGGGTCCCCGGTGATGCCCAAGACTGCTTGAACTTGATGCAACTCAATTTTGCTGCCATGGTAGGCAACCAGTTGCTCCAGCATGTTTTCCGCGTCCCGCATGCTCCCGGTGGCCCTCCTGGCGATGAGTTTTAGCGCTGCGGGCTCGATAGTGATGTCCTCTCGCTCGCAGATGTCGGTGAGCCTTGATACCATAGCATCCTGGGGGATGCGCCTGAAATCGAATCTCTGGCATCGAGAGAGAATGGTGGCCGGAACCTTATGCGGCTCTGTGGTTGCCAGCACGAACTTCACATGGGGGGGTGGCTCCTCCAGGGTCTTGAGCAGGGCGTTGGCTGCGGGCTCGGTGAGCATGTGAACCTCGTCGATGATATAGACCTTATACCTCGCCATATTGGGGGCATATTTGACCCTTTCCCGGAGGTCGCGAATCTCGTCGATGCCCCGATTGCTGGCGGCGTCGATCTCCACCACATCCATCGCCCGCCCCTCGCTAATCGCCTGGCATAGGGTGCAAGCGTTGCATGGCTCCCCCTTGCCCCCCTCGAGGCAGTTCACCGCCTTGGACAGGATGCGCCCGGTGCTGGTCTTTCCCGTGCCTCGGGGGCCGCAGAAGAGGTAGGCATGGGCTACCCGCCCCGTTTTTAGGGCATTGGCCAGGGTTCGGGTCACATGCTCTTGCCCCACCACCTGGGCTAAGGTCTGGGGACGCCACTTGCGATAGAATACCTGGGATGTCATTTTTTCGCCCTTATGCCCTTGCCCTGGATTGAGCCTTTTCTAAGGCATTATCTAAAGCTCTCAGCATTCTACCCTTATCGTCAGGGAGCTTGCCGTCAACCTGGGGCAAATAGAAATTGCTTGCGAAATCGCTAGCCACAAGCTGTGATGTCACCTCAAGGTTCTGGATTAGGGTGCGCACTTCAATGAGAAGTCCTTCTAAGGATTGCAGGGTGAACTCGCCCTGCCGGTTCTTCTCATAAAGGGGGGTGTTGGGTGCCAGCCCCAGTGTCCTGAGGCGGATGAAATGGGGATTTATCTCGTTTAGCACCCTGGCGGTCTCCCCGGCATGCTGCTCCCAGCGCTCCTTTCCCCCCAGTCCGGGCATCACGTATTCAGAGAGCTCAAAGCCCGCCGCTATAGCTTTCCTACCCCCAATGATCATCTCCTCGGCGGTAGCGCCCTTCTTCACATATTCAAGAAGCTCATCGTCGCCGGTTTCCAATCCCACGTGCAGCCTGCTGAGGCCAGCCTCCCGAAGCGTTCTCAGCTCATCGGGTCTTTTCTTGACCAAGGTCTTTGCCCTTGCGTAGCTCGTAACCCGCTCTAGGTGGGGGAAGGTTTGATAGAGGAAGCTTATGATCTGGGCGAAGTCCTCGGTCTTCATGATGACGCTGTTGGAGTCCCCGATGAAGACATTTTTCACCAAACCATCGTTGAGCCAGAGGATGCCATTGGCCCTGGCTACCATACCTACACGGTCGCCGTATCCTATCTTCCACGCCCATTCCATTATCTCATCGGCGATCATTTTCGCCGTTATTATATCCTGCTTCACCTCCTCCACCGCCCTTAATTCCAGCCTGGAGCCCTTATACATGCTGCAGAACTCGCAACGGTTCCAGGAGCAATTTCTCGTTGCCCTGATCAGGAGGCTATAGGCCTCGGTGGGAGGTCTAAAGGGTGGCAACTCGTAATAGACCGTCATCGCTCAGCTCTCCCAATATCCGCTCCTCCTCCGCCCTCATCCTGAGTTCAGCCTCGGCATCCTCATCTTCATGGCCCAGGAGGTGAAGCACACCGTGAATCACCAGCAGCGCTAGCTCCCGCTCCAGGGGATGGTTATGTTCCTGAGCTTGGATCACCGCCTGGGGGTAGGATAGTATCACCTCGCCCAGATGGAGCACACCATCAGGAGGGGTGATGAAGGGGGGTGCCTTAAGGGATGGGTTTTCCTCCATGAGGGCGAAGGAAAGAACATCGGTGGCTTCATCTCTGCCTCGGTATCTCTTATTGAGCTTTCGTATCGCCTTGGCGTCGGTAATCACCACACCGAGCTCAACCGTAACCTCTACCCCCTCCTTGGCCAGGGTCTGCTCCACGATTCGCCGTAGCCACTCTTCATCGACAAATCCGCGAAAGGGCTTATCGATCTTGACATAAAGCTCGCAGGGCGACATTGAAGCCCCCTTTTCGGCATCATAGCATAGGCTAGGCAATTGTTCAAGAAGCTTTTCACTTGACGCTGTCTCACACTGTTGGTATCATCGCTTTGAGGGCGAGATGGACTTCTCGGAAAAGCTGCTTCAGGCTGCTCGTAGCAATAAGAGTCTTCTTTGCATCGGGCTCGACCCCGACCCCGAGCTAATGCCCGATGTGGATGTCCTCGAGTTCAACAAAGCGATTGTGGATGCCACCTCGGACCTGGTATGCGCCTATAAGCCCAACCTCGCCTTCTATGAGGCCCTGGGAATCGAAGGGCTCAGGGCCCTGGAGCAGACGATGGCCCACATACCTGAGTCCATCCCTATCATCGGCGATGCCAAGCGCAGCGATATCGGCAGCACTGCCCGCGCCTATGCTAAGGCGCTGTTTGAAACCTTTGGCTTCGATGCGGCAACGGTAAACCCCTATCTCGGCCGCGATTCCATTGAGCCCTTCATTGAGTATAAAGAAAAAGGGGTGTTTATCCTTTGCCGCACCTCCAATTTGGGCTCGGCTCATTTTCAGGCGCTCCCTCTGCTTCAGACCTCCCGCCCTCTCTTTGAGCTGGTTGCTGAGAGAGCGAAAGAGTGGAACCTCTATGGCAATGTGGGTCTGGTGGTGGGTGCCACCTATCCCGAGGAACTGAGGTGGGTGCGCGAGCTCTGCCCTGAAATGCTGCTGCTCATTCCCGGGATTGGCGCTCAGGGGGGCGATCTTGCTGAGGCAGTTCGCTATGGTGTTGATGCTAAGGGCGAAAAGGTGATCATCAGCTCTTCGCGGCAGATTCTGTATGCATCGCGGGGGGCAGATTTCGCCCCGGCGGCACGAGAGGCTGCCTTGAAACTGCGCCACGAGATCAACCATTATCTGACGGCACGCCATGGAGATTAAGGTTGGTGATATTGTTCGGCTGAAGAAGAAGCATCCCTGTGGCGGCGACCAATGGGAGGTGATCAGGGTCGGGGCTGACATCGGGATCAGGTGTCAAAAGTGCCATCGCCGCATCCTTCTGGAGCGGGGTGTTTTTGTGCGCAGGGTGAGGGCTTTTCTCTCCCGAGGTGGTGAGCATGTTGAAGAAGGCCATTGAAGTTGACAGTGGGCGATGTATGGGATAGAATACTAGCGACAAGCCAGGGGGTGAGCAGTGAGAGAGATGACTGTCGATAGCATTCGAATGAGCATGATGAACTACCAGCGGGTGGTCATCCTCAGGGAGAAGGAGGCGGAGCGTTACCTCCCGATCTGGATCGGTCCTGCGGAGGCAGATTCTATAGCGGTAAAGCTGCAGGATGTCACTGTTCCCCGACCTCTGACCCATGACCTGCTGCGCAGCGTTATCGATACCCTGGGGGCTACGGTCACCTCTATCGTTGTCTGTGACCTTCGAAACGATACCTTCTATGCCAAGATAATTCTTAGTGTCAATGGCGAGGCTCTGGAGGTCGATTCCCGCCCCAGTGACGCCATCGCCCTTGCGGTGAGGGTCAACGTGCCAATCTACGCCGAGGAATCGGTACTGGACAAGGCGGGGATAGTGCTGGATAAGGAGAGCGGCAAGCTTATCCCGTTCGGGCATGAAGGTAAAGAGAAGATCAGCGATGAGGAGATGAAAAAGCTTTCCCCATTTACCGATTTCATCGATACTCTGAACCTTGAGGATATGGATAAGGACAAATCGTAGCGGGAAAGGAATGGAAAGAGAGTTTATCAGAAGATTAATCACCACCATAAAATGTGGTGTCTGTGGACAGCCTTATGAGGGTGGAAACGTAACCATCCTTGGTCAGCGCGATGACCTCTGGTTTTTAAGTGTCTCTTGCTCCGCTTGCGGCAGTCAGGCCTTGGTGGCTGCGGTGATTAAGGAGGGGGAGTCCCCTCAGTTGCTCACCGACTTTACCGAAAGGGAGCGAGTTAAATTCCGCGACCTTGAGGCGGTGGGTGCCGACGATGTCCTGGATCTCCACATTTTCCTCAAAAGCTTCGATGGAGACTTTGTCCAACTTTTCGCCGAGGAATGAGGTGTAATTGCGTTAGTACCGAATATTGAGTTTGACATAACCCCGGGCAGCCTGTCTGGGGTTTTATTATGCCGCCATGGCGGTAAAGATTGCTCGGGACGAAGGCCTATGATATACTGGTTGAGAAATACTTGCGGGGTTAGCTGTGAATCGATGGGTGGAGGTGCTGAGGTTTAGCGGCATTGGGTTTTGGATTGGCGGCTGCATTGCCGGGGGGTTGTACTTAGGGGATTATGTGGGCGATAAAGTGGGACCATACGCCCTGTTTATACTGCTTGGGCTTGGTTTTGGACTCTTTCTTGCCTTCGTTGGCACTTACCGCATGCTTCTCTCAGCCCTCGGGGATAGATGGGGAAAACGCAAGGGGGGTAGCTAGTGCCTAGACTTAGCCGCCGGGGCAAGATAATAGTCATAGCCCTGGCTGCGATTCTGCTCCTCGCATTAGGCCGCCTCCTTCTTGCTGTCCCCGAGCCGGAGGTGAGCCTTCCTGCGGAGGAGGTTTTCTCCATCGCTGGCTTTCCCATTACCAATACTGTGTTGGCTGCCTGGCTCACCATTCTGGTATTGGGGGGAGTGGCCTATGCCGCCACCAGGAGGATGAAGCTTGTTCCTAAAGGGCTGCAAAACGTGGTGGAAG
>JADFVG010000185.1 GCA_015222405.1 Chloroflexota bacterium | reverse complement strand
GGTAAACAGTATCGGGTCTTTTGTGCCATTGACCTTTAGCTCTGCCATTCCCCCCAGGGCTTTGAGAACCTGGGCAAGGTATCTGGCACTGAGGGCAGTCTTGGCTTCGCCCTGGGTTTGGGCCTCAATGGTGGCCTCCCCCGCAACAGTTCCTCGTCCATACCGGGACTTGGAATGCTAATCCTCTCACAGCAGCAGCTGGCGTTGCTGCTCGCAAGCTCTATGAGGGGGGCGAGGTTCAAAAAAAGGTTAATCAACTTGGCACTTACCTTCGGCAAAGAGGTAACCAAGCTCTGAAAGAACGAGGTATTAGTGGGCGTCTCTATGGCAGATCCATTGTCCACCTTCACCTTGGTCCAATTGATTACCAACCATCTGACGATACTATGCCACCCACTAATGACGTTAGCAAGCTAATAGCAGGAACCCAGACGAAGATACGACTGTGTCTTCACCTGCTTCATCGCGGTGTTGCTACCATGGCGGGGAGATTCTTCATCCTGTCGACAGCCCACACTGAAGAGGATATTGACCAGACAGTCAAGGCCTTCGGCGATTCTCTCGATGCCATGATTGTCGAGGGCAGCCTGAACCAAGCCAACTTCGGATACGACAGGTTATTATAGTCCAATCGGAGTAATCAGGTTGTCCCAAAGGAATTCTTCAGGAGTAAATTGGGCTAGCCCTCATCAACTGAAAGGTTAGTTCAATTTACCACTAGTTGAGATTTCCCAAACTGCTTCCACGCGGTCATTCCCCACGGCAAATGTGTTCGATGTCAGCCTATTTGTTCCAACCGTTGTAACCAGCCAACCTCGTTCTTTTTGACATCAAGTATGACAAATGTCTCGCTTTTTTTTATTCCAGGCATTTTAGCGAGATGGTCCTTTACGAACCGCCTCAGCTCATGAGAGGAGTGGAACCACGCCCCGATAAACATATCATGGCTGCCGGTGCAGTCAGCCACATAACGTACGTTTGGGTAGTCAACTTAGCATCGCGCGACTTCATCAATGCTTCCTAGGTCGACTTGTAAGGCTATTATTGCTATGATGGTGTATCCCATCTTGGCAGCATCAGGTACGACAGTACTAGTAATTATGCGATGCTCTTGCAGGCGATAGATCCTACGCCGCACAGTAGTATCGCTGACTCCTAATTTGCGAGACAGTTCCGCGCTTGTCTGCCGTGCGTCCCTTGCTAGTTCTGTTATGAGGCGCTTATCTAGATCGTCGACCACAGCGATTAGTATGGCATGGCACATTTTCGATGTCAATTCTTCGGCAAGTCACTTGCAGTCTACCTATTGCATGGCAACAGTCCGGGGTAGTATCAGATGTGGCCTGAAATTGTGGGAAGAGGTTAGTAGCCACTAGGGCATACCCCGATACCTGTTTCTCAGCAATTTGCTCCACATTCTCCACCAGCATAGCTATTATGACTTGGTCAGAATTATCGAAGAGGTGACCTGTCGTCGTTTTCTAATGTGAATCGTTTCTAGACGCCGAATTCGTACATTTGAACGGAACAGCAGCTCTCAAACGGACGCTATTTTCGAGAACTAGGCCTTTTTCGACCACATTAATACCTTTGACATGGTATGAGCATGTCGTTAATCTCGTAGTATGCCCAACGTTGAAAGTTCTGGCCGACAAGTTGTTGCTCACGGAGAATAAAGATGACAACAAGATTTAGAGTCATTCCACCACCCTATAGAGTTAAGGTGGTTGAGTTGCTAACAAAAGAGCAGATTGAGATTGCCAAGAGTCGAAGGAAAAGAGAAGAAGCAATCAAAAAAGCAGGCTTTAATACTTTTTTACTAGCGGAAGCAGAGGTTTATATCGATCTGTTAACTGACAGCGGCACCTCAGCTATGTCAGATAATCAATGGGCAGGAATGATGTTAGGTGACGAAGCCTATGCCGGAAGCAAAAACTTCTATCATTTGGAAAAAGCTGTTCAGGAAGTTTATGGTTACAAATACGTTGTTCCTACCCATCAGGGTCGGGGGGCAGAACATATCATGTCCAGGATTTTAATCAAAGAGGGAGACTTTATTCCCAACAATATGTATTTTACTACCAGAAGGTTGCATCAGGAGTTAGCCAAAGGAACCTGGGTTGATGTAAGCATTAATGAAGCACATGATCCGGAAAGCGGGTATCCTTTTAAGGGTAATGTAGATCTGAAAAAACTAGAAAGACTAATAAAAGATGTGGGCACAGAGAAAATTCCCTATATGTCCCTTGAGGCCAATGTAAATATGGCCGGTGGTCAGCCTTTCTCAATTGAAAATCTAAAAGCCTTAAAAGCGCTCTGCAATGAATACCAAATTCCCATCATGCTCGATGCAACAAGAGTAGTGGAAAACGCTTATTTTATTCAACAGAGAGAAAAAGGATATAAAGGAAAACCAATAAAACAAATTGTCACAGAAATTTGCTCCTATACCGATGGAGCGACGGTTTCTGGCAAAAAGGATGCCATGGTAAATATTGGCGGGTTTTTGGCTTGCAATGATGAGAGATTATTCATCGAAGCCAAGGCCCAGGTTGTCATTTTTGAGGGGCTCCATACTTATGGAGGTCTTGCAGGTCGAGATATGGAGTCAATGGCTCGGGGAATCTATGAGATGGTTGATAATGATCACGTAGCTGCCAGGATAAATCAAGTTGAGTATTTAGGATACAAGCTTCTAAGAGCTGGCATACCAATAGTTGTACCAATTGGTGGCCATGCTGTATTTCTGGATGCCAAAAGATTTGTACCTCATATTGCTCAAGAGAACTATCCGGCCCAGGCCTTAACTGCTGCCCTCTATCTCGAATCTGGAATTAGAGGAATGGAACGGGGTACCGTTTCTGCTGGTCGTGATCCAAATACTGGAAAGGAAAGGAGACCAAAGCTTGAATTGCTAAGATTGACTATCCCCCGCAGGGTCTACACTAACACGGATATGGATTTAATTGCTAAAGCGGTAACAAGGCTTTACGAAAAGAGAGAGAGAATTTCCGGCCTCAAAATGGTTTTTGAACCTAAATATCTTCGTTTTTTCCAAGCCAAGTTTGAATCTTTAGAAGGTGAACTCATTAAAAAAAACCTGCATTAAAGAGTGGCTGAGACGAGGTGTGTTGCCCCTACTGCGGCGCAAACTACTCTATTTGATCCTAAAGTAGTGGGGGTTCATTATCTATCCCTTTCCAGTGTACAGGTACTCAGAATTACACTTTTGCCGTTCCGGGAATCTTATTTAGTTGCACAAGAAGCCAGATGTTGGCAGCGGGTGCCTAGGGCCTGGATCAGATAAACCTGCCCACGGACTCTGCTATTGGCCTGAGCTCATCCATCAGCTTCTCGAATTTTGGAATAGAAAGGGATTGAAGGCCGTCAACCAGGGCCTCTTGAGGATTGGGATGAACCTCGATGAGGAGCCCATCAGCGCCAGCGGCGACTGCCGCTTTGGCCAAGGACGCCACCAGGTCATGGTGGCCAGCGGCGTGGCTGGGATCTACGATAACAGGCAAATGGCTGAACTTCTTGACTACAGCGATGGAGCTTATGTCCAGGGAGAAGCGCACGCTATCTTCAAAAGCCCTGATCCCCCGCTCACACAGGATTACCTGGTTATTCCCCTCGGCCAGCAGGTAGTCGGCCGCAGTGAGCCACTCGGCTACAGTGGCCGAAAATCCCCTCTTCAGCACCACGGGGCGTTTGCCTTTGCCTATCTTCGTTAGCAGGGAGAAGTTCTGCATATTGCGGGCACCCACTTGAAGGATATCGGCGTACTGGGAAACCATACTAACCTGACTGGAATCTACCACCTCGGTGACCATGGGTAAGCCCGCTTCCCGCCGCACGTCGGCCAGCAGCTCAAGGCCAGCCTTACCCAGCCCTTGATAACTGAAAGGGGAAGTGCGCGGTTTGAAGGCGCCTCCCCGGAGAATGCAGGCGCCGGCTTTCTTTACCGCTACCGCCGTTTCCATGAGCTGCTCACGACTCTCCACCGCACAGGGTCCAGCCATGACGACGAAACGCCGGGCCCCTACTTCAATCCCGTCAATGGTGAGCACGCTATCCTCAGCTTTGAATTCCCGGGAGGCCAGTTTATAAGGTTTCATTATGCGGACTACTCTTTCGACGGCAGGAAGG
>JADFVG010000184.1 GCA_015222405.1 Chloroflexota bacterium | reverse complement strand
GGCTATGACGACCGGCACGGCTTGGACAGGGGGCCGTTTCATGTCGAGGGGGAACGATGGGAGGATGTCTCTCAGCCGGTTGCCATTAAGTCTCCGCTCTTCGCTACGCACCACCAGCAAAACCAGCGTGATGCTGAGTTCCAACTGGATGGAGAGTCGGGGATAGGTTTGATCGAGTCTTCTTTCAGTCGGGCTGAAACCTGGCAGTACAAACCCAGCTGGTAGGTATAAGGTGGTGACTAGCTGACGCAGAGTTAGGCATGGGCTTAACGGCTAAATCGAGGCTGGCTCTCCTACTCGTTGAGGAAGAAGGATCGCGGAGGAAAAACAAGGGTTAATACCGGGGCTGCACCCGCCGACCAGTAGGCTAGCCGTGTAAAGGGGTGAATGAGCAATGGAAGACAAGGTAAAGGATTACTTGAAGTTTAGGATGCCTAAGGCCGAGAATCCTTCTATCACCAACTTGCAGAAGATAGTTGGCGGTTCGTCCCGAGAAAATATAGCATTTGAAGCGGAATGGACCGAGGAGGGGCGCAAAATCGCCAGAAGCTTCATAATACGCAGGGACCCGGTTGCAAGTCTTCTGGAAACCGACCGTGAGCTGGAATTCAAGGTGCTACAGAGCCTCGAGTCTACCCCGGTTCCGGCTCCAAAGATATACTGGCTGGAGCGGGATGAGAAATGGCTGGAAAGACCCTTCGTTGTTATGGAAAAGATGACGGGAAGCCCTGTCTCTGCCATGTCCCGGATGAGCCTTTTCGCCCCTGAAGACCCAGCGCTGAGGGCAAAGATTGCCAAACAGTGGGTAGAAATATTAGCTCAAATCCATTCCGTTGACTGGAAAGGGCTCGGACTTTCCAGCATTGGGGTTCCTGAAGCTGGCACTGACTGTGCCAGGCGAGAGATAGATAAGTGGGAGAAGGTGATAGACAAGCACAAGCTGGAGCCACAACCAATTCTGACCGAGGCGCTACTTTGGCTCAAGAACAACAAACCTGAAGCAGAGCGGATAACGCTGGTACACGCCGATTTCAAACAGGACAACTTCCTCTTTGAGGGTGAAAAGATAACCGCCTTTTTGGATTGGGAGATGTCCCACCTTGGCGACCCCATGGAGGATTTGGGATGGTCTTGTATGGCGTGGTGGAGGCAGGACACCCCCCTAATATGTGGGCTATTAGAAAAAGAGGAGTTCTTTCGATATTACGAAGATTTGAGCGGGATCAAGGTGGATGAACGAAAGGTTTCCTTCTATCAGGTGCTTGGGTGTGTTAAGATGACAGCCATTATTCTTACTGGCGTAAGGTCCTTCAGTGATGGGAGGTCCCATGACTTAACGCTCGGCTTGCTTGGGTTCTTGATACCCAAGCTTGAGAATGAGCTGGCAAATCTGCTCGCGCTTTAGCTCATCTCTAGGAGTAAGGTAAAGTGGGGGTGGCCCCCGTGTAATATTGTAGGAGGTTATGGAGTGAGACCGACATTTGACAAGACATTTGAAGGTATGAATTATACCGTGCTGAATGACATCTTGCCTGAGCTGTCTTCCACCTATGCCATGACGCAGGCGCTAATGCTTAGCGTCATGCTAAATCAACTGCAGGCAATTTGGGAAAAGACATCTCAATTACCTTTGATCAAGGAGAATAAAGGCCTGAGGGATGTCTTGCAAGCGGCTATTGGAACGCTCAAAGCAACTAAACAGGATTACTGGGACAAATCCTTGGAGGGGCTGACACAGAAAATTGATGCCGAGCTGCAGAAGGAATACCCGTCTGGGGAAGAGTATCCTTTGCTTCAGTCTCTGCTGGAGGAGAACTGCAACCTAAAAGAGGTCCTTGACCGCACTATTATAGCGCTTGAGGAAACCAGCCGGGATTATAAGAGCCCAGCCCTGGACGAGCTCAGGAAAAAGATCCGGGCTCACCTGAGAAATCTTTTGAATTGGCAGTTAAGCCTCCAAGCTAAGCTTCCAAGCGCGGCTGAGGCAGAGTGACCAGGATTGAAAACTGGCAGGCTCTTGGCCTTTCTGTCTTGGGCGTGCCGGAGAAAGACCGCCAGCGGACCCATTCCGTGCTCAGACAGCAGTTGGCCCGTGTTACGAGCAAGATGGCACCGCTCTGAATTTTCGCCGCAGACTTTGAGATTAAACCCCTCTATATATTATAATGTATAATGATTTAGGGCCCGTAGCTCAGCGGCAGAGCGATCGGCTCATAACCGATTGGTCGTTGGTTCGAATCCAGCCGGGCCCACCAGCAGAGAAAGAGACCACTAAACGCCTTCGAAGAAATTTCGGGGGTTGTTGACAAATAGGCCCTTCAATGTCTCCTCGGTGACACCCATCTCTCGAAGCTGGGGGAAGACCACTTTCTTAATGTAGAGATATCCGTGGGGATTACGCAGTTCTCTTTCCTCTTCCGCCATGATCGGAGTCTCCGCCTCGATTTGCGCCAATGACCAGTCATGGGAGGGTAGGAGGCGATCCCCATACCCGGCATCTATTAGTGCCTTCATCGTTTTGGTGCGGGCGAGTGGGCTTACATTGCGCCCCGGGTAGCGGTCCAGACCGAGATAGCATCCCTGCTCCAAAAGCCAAACAAGGTATTCCACATCGGTGGTGTCATTGGAATGGTCCACTTTGACCCTTCTCAGGTCTACGCCTTCCTCTTTCAGGATGGCTAGTTGCTGCTCGCCTACCCGGCCCGGTGAATAGGAATGCAGCATGATGGGAACCTTGGTCTCAAGGTGGGCTCGGGCCACTGCACGCAGAACGGGTTCCTCTGCCGACGTCACCCCGAAAATATCGCTGGCAGACTTGAGGATTCCAGCCTTGATATCGGTACCGGAGATGCCCTCTCGGATTTCGCGGATGAATAGCTCAGCGAGTTGGTCGGCAGAGACGCCAGCAAGAAAGCGGGGTATCTCCAACCACCACCCGGTGCAGGCGATGATGTTGACGCCAGTCAGGCGGGAAGCCTCGGCCAATACAGTCACGTCTCGACCCAGGTCGAGGGTTGTGGCGTCAACAATGGTGTCTATCCCACCCTCTTTTGCTTGGGTCAACCCATCGACGATGCGCTCCATGAAATCGGCGCCGAGAAGCTCAGGGTAGTTCAGAGGAATGCCGGCTGAGGCGACTATAATGTGTTCATGCATAAGAGTGAAGCCGAGGGCTACGGTGCCAAGAGGCCCAAGGACAGAGTTTATGGTGGTCATAGGGTGTGTACTCCTTTCGACTTCACCTATTTTTAGGCAAGGTGGGGCAAAAGCCTAATAGCATGTCACCATAAACGAAACGATTATAGGATCTCTACGAGCTGGATATCAAAATTCAGGTCTTTCCCGGCCAGAGGATGGTTGGCATCTAACATGACGCTCGATTCGGAGACGTCGGTCACCATTACTGTGATTGTTCGACCATCTGCCTGACTGACTTGTAATTGCTGACCGACCTCTGGTTGAAAGTTCGGCGGCAATCGGTCCCGGTCTACCGCCACTACCATTTCCTCTTCGTATGGGCCGTATGCTTTATCCGCCGGGATTTTGATGGCTTTCGATTCGCCGGGATTCAGCCCGATTACAGCTTGTTCAAAGTCGGGGATTACCTGGCTCTCGCCAATTTTAAATTCCAAAGGTTCGTGCTCAGTGGAAGAGGCAAATACCGTGCCATCATCCAATTTGCCCGTGTAGTGAACTTTAACGGTAGCACCATGTTCTGCCTGTCCCATTCTCCCCCCTTTCGTTTTGTGGTTATTACAATCCAGGGAGCATATCAAATAACGGCGGTTTATACGAACTCCGAGTTTACTTGACCTGCTCTGGCTTGTCAAATATTAACATCTACCAGGGTGCTGTTAAGGATACTATTTCTCCTCATCCTTCAATTTTGATATGTGGACAGAACTGCTCTCTTCAATTCTGCCATACCTCATCACCTGATCGATCAGCTCTTTGTTCCACAGACCTTGCTCCATGACCCGGACAAGTGATGCTGTATCGAGTTGTGAGGCCTCCATCCACTTGCCTGCTTCTATTATCGTGTTGTCCAGCTCCTGGCGCTCCTCTTCATTCTTCCCCGGGAACTTCAACCTTTTATCAAATCTGACCCTGGCCTTGCGGTCACTCCCCTTTATCACCTCCACCTCTTCTCTCCTGGCATAGTCAAGAATGGCCTCTTTTACCTTTCCCATCTCCTCTTCTATTTCTGACTCCCTTTCTTTCAGCTCCACATACTTATTAATCAGGACCACCCCGGGCTCGTTGAGGTATTCGTTCACAGGTAGAGCTTCGACCTTGAAGAAATGCTTTCTCCGTGGGCAGAGGTCAGGATATTCGCACCACTCACATAAGCGGGACTCCTTTGGTGGGAAATCCTGGGTGGACTCTATCTCATCGATTAAGCGCTTCGTATCTTGAACCAAACTTGATATCGCTTCTGGTGTGCGATAGGAAACCAATTCGGTGTCAAAAGCGAGGTAGTGCCAGATAAGCCTGATATTCTCGACATCTGGCCATCTCTTTTGCACTCCGATATGGTATAGGCCGAGCTGCCTATCCTTATCAACCTCTTGCTGACCTGGCAAGTAAGCTGATGTCTTATAGTCGTGAATTCCATAAATATCATCTTCGGTTCGTGATAGCCGGTCGATGTAGCCTCTCATCCTGTATTTACTCTCGTCATCTAGCGAGAAATTAAGGCTTACCTCAGTGCCTATGGTTATATCTGGGTCAAAGGGAGAATACCGCTTATAGTAAGTCTTGATCAGCTTTTCGCCCAGAGCCCGGTAGTGCTCCTGTTCCAGCTCCTGCCTCACAATGAAGATTGAGTCGTGCCAGCTTTCCCGCCAGATTTTGTTGTAGTAAGCAAGTAAATCGCTCAAGCTATTTACCTTGGTAAACCTGAGGTCGTCGTAGCATTTCTTGAGGGTCTCATGAACCATTTGACCCAAAAAGGCCTCGATACCTTCCTCTTCCCGCTTTATTTTATCCCGGTAGCAAAGCTTGTACTTCAGCGGGCAGTCTTCATACATACTCAGCTGTGAATGGGAATAGATAGCCATGCTAACTTCTCACTGATGGTTCGATACCGCTTATCAGGACTCTTGCTCACCGCTGAGATTCATTAAGGACGGCAACCAGCAAGTATATGCCTTAGAGTTTTCAGATTCACCACATCCTCTCTGTTGTACTCCAGTAGCATATTCAGGGCGTCATGGTCATAGTCATTTTGATATCTCCACCACAACCTTACCGCCTCCGCTCCGTCGACACCCTTTAGTTGCCTGACAATCCCCAGTTGTATCTCCACGGCCTTGAGGCCTCCGTACAGGTTATTCCCCCAGCAGTCATACATCAGGTCGTGGTGGAGATATCTGTTGGCGAGGTCTACCCCCAGAAGAGCATGTATGAAGGGAAGGTCGAAGCGGCTCCCATTATAGGTGAAGATTGTACCCACGCCCTCTAGAGCTTCAAGGAGATTATCTTTGGTCACCTCTTCGCCAACCAATTGAATCAGTCTGCTACCACTACTGTCAACGAAATAGATGCCGATCACGGTTATATCATCCCAAAAGCGGGATAGACCGGTAGTCTCGATATCAAGATATGCATCACGAGGGAATCTCATCTTATCGTTCTCTTAAAATGCGTTATCCCGGCTGGCGTGGTTAATCAGACAGGTCAAAGCCATAATAACACATCCGTATCTTTGATTCGATAGCCTGGAAACATCTGCGCTGCAGAAGCAGTTTAGAAAATTTGTGATTTTTTGTACGACTGTGATATAATCGACGAAATCATAGTACCTCACTTAGTAGGCTGGGCTAAGGAGAAGAATGATGCCACAATCACGTACTGAAGAATTGCCTGTAATCTGGCTACAGGGAGCCGGGTGCACAGGCTGTTCGGTTTCCCTTCTGATTGCAAATAAAAGGGGGCGGATTGCTGCCCCTATTTGGCGGCGATGAGAATTTAAGCGTGGATATGATACCAGTTACATTAAATGGCACTAAGGTAAGCGCTCAGCCGGGAATGACCATCCTGGAGCTGGCGCGGGAAAATGGGGTAGATATTCCAACGCTATGCTATAGGCCAGAACTGACTCCTATCGGTGCCTGCCGTATTTGCGTGGTGGAAGTGGAGGGGTCAAGGACGCTGGTGGCCTCCTGCCATACACCGGTCGCTGCAAACATGGTTATTCACACCCACTCCCCAAAAGTTCTGGAAGCTCGCAAAGTAATTGTAGAACTTTTGCTGGCTAGCCATCCCGATGTTTGCCTGGTTTGTGATAAAGCTAACACATGTGAATTGCGCAAAATTGCTGCCGATTTAGGGGTAGGGTTGCCCAGATTTAGGGTAAAGAAACGCTATCATCCTTTAGAGGATGTGAGCCCTTACGTTGTCCGTGATCTGGACAAGTGCATCCTGTGCCGCAGGTGTTTAAGGGCCTGCCATGAAATCAAGAAGGCAGACGTCTTTGCTATAGCTTATCGAGGCTTTGACTCCAAAGTTGTGGTAGATCAGGATCAACCGCTGAACAAAAGTGTTTGCCGTGATTGCGATGTATGTATATCGTTATGCCCGGTAGGAGCACTGACCAAGCGCGAGGAAAGGTTCAAAGAAAAGAAAGGCCCCCCGCTCTTTATAAAGGCGTAGTTCATATCGAAGGAGTTCGGATAGTGAATGATGCACCCCGGGGAATCGAGGTTATGCACAAAGGGGAGGGAAGCTTGTTGACCTTGCTGAAGGAAGCCCAACGTAGACATGGGTATCTCCCTGAGGAAGTCGTGAGCGAGCTGGCTGAAAGCCTGGACATTCCCGTAGGTGAGGTATATGGCGTAGCAAGCTTCTATTCCCTCCTTTCCACCAAGCCCTTAGGCAAGAACGTAATTAGAATCTGTAAGTGTGTGCCCTGCTACCTCAAAAACTCTCAGGCCATCCTTGAAACAGTGGAGGGAGAGCTGGGCATCAAACCTGGTGAAACCACAAAAGATGGGAAATGCTCTCTTCAACTAACAAACTGCATCGGTGCTTGTGACCGAGCTCCGGCGATGACGATAAACCATAAACTCTATGTTGATCTAACGCCGAGGAAGGTCATAAAGATTTTGAAGCGGCTGTAGGTAACCCTCCGGTTTTGAATTAGGTAAGGGAGATATTTGATGCCGGAACAAAGAATCGTCTTGAGGAACTGCGGGGTTATTGACCCAAAGGATATCAGCACATATTTGAGTCAAGGCGGCTTTAAAGCCTTAGAGAAGGCTTTAGGTGAGCTTGCTCCTGAGCAGGTAATCGAGGAAATCAAGAAATCGGGGCTACTCGGCCGAGGGGGAGCCGGATTCCCCACCGGCCTAAAATGGCAGTTTGCGAGCGAGGCCTCTGGGGAGGAGAAATACGTTATCTGCAATGCTGATGAGGGGGAGGTGGGGACGTTCAAAGATAGATATATCCTAGAAAGAGATCCATTTAGTCTCATCGAAGCCATGGCCATTGCTGGCTATGCTATAGGAGCTAACAAAGGTTATATCTATTTGAGAGCTGAGTATCACCACCTACTTGGCCTGCTGGAAGGTGCAATCGTACAATGCGAAGGTAAAGGATTCTTGGCTAAGCAGGGTAACTTTAAATTTGATATCGAGATTCGAGAAGGTGCTGGTGCTTATGTATGCGGTGAGGAAACAGCGCTTATGGATTCTATCGAGGGTAAGAGGGGGGAGGCTCGTTATAAGCCTCCTTTCCCGCCATCACAGGGTTTATGGCAAAAGCCAACTATTATCAATAACGTAGAGACTTTGATGAATATACCACCAATTATCCTCAAAGGATCTGATTGGTTTAATCGAATAGGAACAGAACGAAGCAAGGGGACCAAGGTATTCTCTGTCAGCGGGGATGTGCGAGCCCCAGGCACATATGAGCTAGTTATGGGGAGTTCGCTGAAGGAATTGGTTGAGGACCTTGCTCTGGCTGAAAAGGTGAAGATGGTTCAGGTAGGCGGTGCTTCGGGAAGGGTTATTCCTTATCACCTGATAGATACCCCACTTGCCTTTGAAGGTGTGCTGGGTGCTGGCGCTATTATCGTATTTAATGAAAGCAGAGATGTAATAGATATTGTGCGTAGAACGATGGAATTTTTTGCCGAGGAATCCTGCGGCAAGTGCACCCCTTGCCGAGAGGGAACTCAGGTGATGCTCGAAATCTTGACTAGATTTTGCCACGGACAAGGATTGAAGCAAGATATTGAGAATTTAGAGAGTTTAGCCAACGTCATGATGCTCACCTCCTTATGTGGGTTAGGGCAAGCTGCCCCTAATTCGGTGGTTGATACGTTGGCTCACTATAGAAGCGCTTATGAGTCCCGAGTCCAGGGCTAGTCAAAAAGAAAGGTGACCCTGATGAAAACAATTACTCAACAGAAACCCTTTGAAGAGATTATACAATTCCTGGAAAGAGAGCAGAGGGTATATCTTATTGGGTGTGGCACTTGCGCCACCATGTGCCAGACCGGAGGCAAACCAGAAGTTCTCGAGATGAAGGGTAAGCTGGAGGAGATAGGCAAGGAGGTTACTGGATGGATGGTAATTTCAACGGCCTGCGATAGCCTGACCCGGGAAGCCCTTGAGGAGGATATTGAAGCTGTTCAGCGTGCCGACGCTATACTCGTGATGGCCTGCGCCTTTGGGGTCCAGACTGTGGCGCAGTACGTGGAGAAGCTTGTCTATCCGGCGCTAAATACCCTGCTTCTTGGACATGAAGACTCTCCGGGGCACTTTTCTAGAATATGTATACAATGCGCGGACTGCGTTCTAGCCCAGACCGGTGGCATCTGTCCCATCGCCAGATGTCCTAAGAACCTACTCAACGGGCCCTGTGGTGGCTCAGAGGGGGGGAAGTGTGAAATCAATCCCGACCTGCCCTGCGCCTGGCATCTGATTATCGAACGACTCACCAAACTAGGGAAGTTGGATAAGCTGGAAGCAATTGTCCCGCCCAAAGACTGGAGTGTCAGCTTTACCGGTAGCCCCCCGCCTCCCCGCTAGGTAGCCTATAGACGCTGACTGGCTGTGGTTGTATAATTCAAATTAGGTGGGCGTCAATGCAAAGGGGGGTATGGGTGGTAAAAGAGTTTTTAAGAAGCTGTCAGTTATTTGGGGAACTAACTGAAGACGAGCTGACAAGATAATCAGGATCTCCCGGGAAGAGGTGTACGAACCCGGGACAACCATTTTTGTGGAAGGCGCCCTGGCCGCAGTTGAAAGCTATCATCGAGTTGTGCTCGATGGTTATGCTGGAGAAGTTACTGAAAAACAGAAAATATGCTATTAAGAAGTAGCGAGAGGATAACCGGACTCCTAGATTTAATCGATAATATTTTGGACATTTCCCGCATCGACACCAGGGAGTTAAAGCTGGAGCCAACCTCTCTGCTCAAAGTGGTGGAAAGCATCAGGGGAGTTATCCAGCCTTTAGCTGAAGAAAAGGGCGTGCAACTCAAGGTCGAGGTGCCCAAAGAGTTGCCCTTGATCACAGGAGCCCCAAACCGACTACAGCAGGTATTCACCAATTTGCTGGGGAATGCGGTTAAGTTTACCCCTGAGGGGGGGCTGTAACCCTTAAAGTGGCTGAGGAAGATGATCATATTCTGGTGCAGGTCATAGATTCTGGGATTGGCATCTCCCCTGAAGGGCTACCCAGGATATTCGATGACTTTTATCGCGGTGTGCGCGTAGACTCGACGGGGGCTGGCTTAGAACTGTCCATAGCGAGGAAAATTGTCGAAGCCCATGGTGGCAGAATCTGGGCGGAAAGCCCCTGCCCCGAAAGTGGGATAGGAAGCAAATTCACTTTCACCTTGGCCAAGAATTTGGCTACCACTCAGGGTGAAAAGGGAGAGGTATAGGAGCATGAAAGCGGGGACCAGTCTAGAGAAAGTGCTGGAGAGCGGAAAATTTGCGGTGACCGCTGAGGTAGGTCCCCCTAGGGGAACGGCAGCAAGCGTCATCCAGAGGAAGGGCGAGCTGCTCAGGCCCTATTGTGATGCATTAAACGTAACTGATAACCAGACTGCTATTGTGCGGATGTCGAGCGTTAGTGGCTGTGTCCTTCTAAAACAACTGGGCGTTGACCCGGTGATGCAGATGGTTTGCCGTGATAGAAACAGGATTGCGATTCAAAGTGACATCTTGGGAGCTGTGGCTCTAGGCATCGGGAATATCCTTTGTTTGAGTGGTGACTACCAAAGCTTTGGCGATCATCCCACGGCCAAGGGCGTTTTCGACTTGGACTCCATTCAACTTATTCAACTATTGAGCCAAATGCGTGATGAGAAGAAATTCCTCTCTGGAGAAAATATCTCGGGAGAGGTCCCCCTGTTCATCGGAGCTGCGGAGAATCCCTATGCCGATCCTTTTGAATACCGAGTTTTGAGACTAGCGAAGAAGGTAAAGGCCGGGGCTGATTTCATCCAAACCCAGGCCATTTTCGATGTCGGCAAGTTCGCCAAGTGGATGGAAATGGTGACCGAACGAGGTCTGGACAAGGAGGTTCATATCCTCGCCGGGATAATACCAATCAGAGCGGTAGGAATGGCCCGTTATATGCGGGATAAGGTTCCCGGGGTGAGTGTTCCCGATGGGATTGTCACAAGGATGGAGGATGCTAAGGAGGCCCGAGAAGAAGGGCTAAAGATATCCCTTGAGATAATAGAGCAAATTATGGATATACCTGGAGTTCACGGGATTCATATAATGGCGGTCAACTGGGAGGATATCGTGCCCGCGATTGTGGAAAAGGCAGGCTTGCTACCTCGACCATTGATATAGGAGGGGGAAAATGCAAAGGCAGGCGAAGATTTTGGTTGTCGACGATGATCCTGACATCCGGGAGGCGATCGGCGCAGTTCTAGAGGCGCATTCCTACCAAGTGACCACCGCTTGTGATGGGAGGAGGGTTTGGGCAAGCTGAAGTAAGAAGGACCGGATTTGCTGATCCTGGGTCTTTTGATGCCCAAAATGGATGGATTTGCTGTCCTGAAAGAAACTCCAGGACCCCAGGCATTCCAAGTATGGCAATATACCAGTCTTGATCCTGACCACTTTTTTTCCAAAATCCCGGTGTTAATGTTAACCGTATTCCCCAGCGATAGAGAGAGAACAGCCCTTTCTGTGCAGGAGGGGATGACCATGGAGGCGGAGGATTACATCCAGAAGCCGGTGAGCCCTGAGGAACTGCTAAGACGGGCAGAGAAATTGCTCAAGAAACATGGCTAAAAATGTGGCGGCTGGGGCGGGCACTCGCATTGATCATCTAGGTCCGCAGGCAAGCTCGGCTGCCGGTATTTGATCTGATACGCTCATTGCTCTACTCTGGCGATATCCCTTGCAAGCTGCTTTTTGTGCTCCAGATTGGCCTCACGTTCGATCATTATCCGTTGGGCTTGGGGGGACCCAGCCCCATGAAGGGACTCGGTCAAGTAACCCACTGCACCCGTTCCCAGGGTCATGTTCTCCATCAGTCTCAGAATATGCACTCTGGCCTCTGTTGCTATTTCGGGCACCCCTTGCAAGTATTTCTGCAATAGCTGACCCAGCTCGGGATGCTTGTAATCCTTTTCCGAGGGTAAGGTGACTACCAGGCCGCCTGCTATATCTTGGGCTAGTCTAACCATCTCAAAGGGAAATCTACCCACGTGCAATTTACAGACATTGGCCAATAGGCGATCGACAAGATAGCCCCCGGAGGGAAGCTCAGAGCCCTCAGCCGAACAGGCTATGCCGCAGGCGTAGAGCGTTTCATTCAAGTGGGTCATCTCAACCAGCTTGTCCCGAATGTGGGCTGCCTGTGATGTCCCCTGGTAATCAGCAATCAGTGCCGCAGCGCCGATGAGAACATCGCCTAACCCTGATTTACACCCACCGTAGCTACTTCGATGATAAGCGCCAAACACCTCTACCACTCGGCTGCAAAACTGATGCTCCCCCATCATGAAAACCCTCTCTCTGGGGACGAAAACATCATCGAAGACTATCAATGCCTCCTGGCCCCCAAAATCGGGATTCCCGACATCGATCTCTCCACCCTCCAGCTTGCGGGTATCGCATGATTGGCGACCGTAGATGTAAGAAACTCCCTTGCTGTCGCTGGGTATGGCACAGGCCACAGCGTAGTCCCTATCCTCAGGCCTCATGGCTCTGGTGGGGAGAACGATTATCTCGTGTGAATTCAGTGCGCCGGTTATATGCAGCTTGGCGCCGCGTATAACGATCCCGTTGGCCGTTTCATCCACCACCCTCAGGTATGAATCCGGGTCCTTCTGTTGGCTAGGGGTTAGACGTCGATCACCCCTGGGATCGGTCATAGCTGCTGAACAAACCAGATCCTCCTTCTGGACATAGCTTAAGAAAGCGTTAAACCTTTGATGGTAGTCAGTGCCAAACTCCCGATCTATCTCAAAGGTGACCGCCGATACGGTATTTAAGGCATCCATACCGGCACAGCGTTGAAAGCAGGTAGCTGTTTTCTGTCCTAGCAGCCTTAGCATCTTTATCTTTTTTATGAGATCGTCCCGACTGTGGTGAATATGGGTAAAGCGGTTAATTCTCTCCCCTGCTAGGTGGGACGAGGCTATAAGTAGGTCTTCGTGCTCTGGGAGTTGGGCCAACTCATAGGTCGCGGCTACCGAGTTTGCAGACGGCTTGACTATGGGATGGTCAACGATGTTCTCTATCCGTTCACCGAACATAAACAACCTTAAGTTTAGCCTCCTCAGGCTGTCAAAGTAATCTTCCTTGGTCTTTAGGCCCATCTTCTCCCCCCTTTGAATAGAGATCGCTGGACATATCAATGTTAGCACAAGTCGGGTTCTTTCACCAATTGGAGGATTGTCTATGCTAAGGGTAGCTGATTGACAAAGGTCGTTATGTCTGTTAAAATACAGCAGAATTTAATACGATAAAGGCTGCGAACGGGAAGAGTACTCCTCAAGCGGGATCGCAGAGAGTCGGGGGAAGGTGTAAGCCTGACATCAGCGCGGAGGGGGAATGGGCTCGGGAGCCGCAAACCGAAAGGCGAGTAGGCTTTGCCGGAAGGGCACCGTTATCAGAGCCCAGGGTATCGAGACAGGGTCTCCGTACCTGAGAGAGGTGGTTAACCCGGCTGGTTGACCAAGAAGGGTGGTACCGCGAAGTTACTCCTTTGCCCCTTTAGGGGCGGAGGGGTTTTTTGTTTGGTCACGGAGGATGAAATCTCATGTACTATCCAGCATTGGGTGAGGTTCAAAAGCTGAAGAAAGACGGCAACCTGGTGCCCATTTACCGCGAGATCGTGGCTGATTTGGAGACGCCGGTCTCCGCCTTCCTCAAGATAGCTCGTGGTGGCTATTCCTTCCTTCTGGAGAGTGTTGAGGGTGGTGAGCATTTGGCTCGTTACAGCTTCATCGGCACAGAGCCCTATTCCGTACTGGCGACGGGAGGCAGAGGAAATGCTCTACCGGCTGTTGATCCTCTGTCTCTGATACAGAGGGAACTTGACAAATACAAGCTGATCCCCCTTCCCGATCTGCCGCGTTTTCATGGCGGAGCGGTGGGATATCTGGCCTATGAGGCGGCGAGGCATTTTGAAGAGCTTCCTGCGCCGGACTCCGACCCCTTGGGCCTGCCAGAAGCCATTTTCATGTTTGTAGATACCGTGCTGGTATTCGATCACCTCACCCACAAGATCAGGATTGTGAGCCACGTTCGCCTCGATGGTGATATCGAGGCGGCTTATTTGAAGGCGGTAGAAAAGATCGATTCCCTGGCGGAAAGGCTGAGCCAACCTATGGAGCAGGGCTCATGGGGAAAAGCCCCGGCGATACCAACTCCCCAATCTGCCGTCTCATCCAATCTTTCCCAGGCTGAATTCGAAAGTAGGGTGTCTCAGGCGAAGGAATACATCTGCGCCGGGGAGATCATTCAGGTTGTCTTGTCACAGCGGCTGAGCCGCCCCACCACTGCCAGCCCCTTTGACATCTATCGGGCGCTGCGCAGCGTCAACCCCTCACCCTATATGTACTATCTTCACCTGGATGCCTGTCATATCATCGGCGCGTCACCGGAGATGCTGGTACGGGTGGAGGACGGGGTAGTGGCGACCCATCCTATTGCCGGAACGCGACCAAGGGGGGCCAATCCAGCAGAGGACCTGCGCCTGGAACAGGAGCTTCGCAGCGATGAGAAGGAACTTGCCGAGCACATCATGCTACTGGACTTAGGGCGTAATGACATCGGGCGGGTCAGCGAGCCCGGCACCGTCCAGGTGCCCCAGGTGATGAATGTGGAACGCTACTCCCACGTGATGCACCTGGTGTCCCATGTCCAGGGGAAACTGCGCCAAGGTCTCACCCAGTTCGATGCGCTGAGAGCCTGCTTCCCTGCGGGCACCGTTTCCGGGGCGCCCAAGATCCGGGCAATGGAGATCATCGCTGAGCTGGAGCCGGATAATAGGGGGCCCTATGCCGGAGCGGTGGGCTATTTCAGTTTCTCGGGCAACCTTGATGCCGCAATAACCATCAGGACTATCGTGATGACTGAGGATACCGCCTATGTGCAGGCCGGCGGGGGGATCGTCGCCGATAGCGTGCCTGAGCGAGAGTATCAGGAGAGCCTGAATAAAGCCCAGGCCCTGCTCAAAGCCATCGAGCAGGCGGAGAGTCCATAGGAGTGCTATGCTTTTGCTCATAGATAACTACGACAGCTTCACCTACAACCTCTTCCAGTACCTCAGTGAACTGGGCGAGGAGGTGCGGGTGGTGCGCAACGATAAGGTGACCATCGCTGAGATTGAGGAGATGTCGCCCCAGCGCATAGTGATCTCCCCCGGCCCTGGCACCCCTGATCGGGCAGGCATTTCCAACCAGGTCATTCGCCATTTCGGTGAAAAAATCCCGATTCTGGGCGTCTGTCTCGGGCATCAGTGCGTCGGCTACAGCTATGGCGCTGCGGTGGATCGGGCGGGCGAGATCATGCACGGCAAGTCATCCCTCATCTATCACGACGGCCAGGGCATCCTCAACGGGTTGCCCAATCCCTTCCCTGCCATCCGCTATCACTCCCTGGCGGTGATGCCCCAGGGTCTCCCAGATTGCCTGGAGGTAACTGCCAGGACGGAAAACGACATTATCATGGGGCTTAGGCATCGCCAATATCCTGTGGAGGGGGTTCAGTTTCACCCCGAATCGATCATGACCGCGGTGGGCAAGGATATTCTGAGGAACTTCCTTTTTCGAACTACATCATCAACTACTGAGGAGGTGATGACATGACAGCTTTAGAATGGGCTTTAATAGTCGGCGTCTTTTTGTCATTGACACTTTGCATAGGCGCATTAGTAAAAGCCCGCAAAGAGGGTTTTACTGGTAGATGGATTGCACTTTTTGTATTAGGTTTGGGCTCTCTCTTTATCATTTATCTAGCCTATAACGTAGATGACATAGAGCCAGCAGATGAGGCGCAAATCATGCTTATGGTTGGCTTGGTTGCAGTTACAGGCGTTTACGCCTTGTCGGCAGCTAGACAGGCGAATGCTAGCACGAAGATGGCTCAAGAGATGAGGGAACAGAGGTTCACAGTCTCACAGCCTTTGGTATTTCCTGACTTCCCGTATGCTAGGTTCCCCAACCCGGGGGAAATCTGGTTTCATAATTTGGGCAATGGCCCTGCTTTAGATTTGAAGATTACGATTGCTTATTCCGCCGCTGATGTTGTAAAGCGCGCATGGGTCCAACGCACGGGGCAATATGGCTCTAAGGTAAATGGGCCTGAACGGAGTATCGCCCCATCCGCTGACAGGTTTTCATGGCGGCCAGAGCTGTCAGAGCTGCACCCGGGAAATATTGGGACAGTGTTCATTGAATATTCAGATATTTACGGGCGATCTTTTCTGTCAGGTTGGGGGTATCGATGTGAAAAAGATAGCAAGGGCGATCTCACTTTGCAACCTACTGACCCAATCTATCCCATAGTCAGAGAAACAGGTGAGTAGAGATGATTAAAGAAGCTATCTCAGCCCTGGTTTCAGGCCAATCGCTCACCATGGAGCAGGCGGGGATGGTGATGGAGGAGATCAT
>JADFVG010000183.1 GCA_015222405.1 Chloroflexota bacterium | reverse complement strand
ATGATCAACTTCGGTCCTCAGCACCCTTCAACCCACGGGGTGTTTCGAATGAGGATAACCTTCGATGGCGAGGTGATCGTCGAGCTAGAGCCGGTATTTGGCTACCTCCATCGCGGCATTGAGAAGCTGGCCGAAACCAAGACCTACACCCAGGTCATTCCCTATACCGACAGGCTGGACTACCTTGCTTCCATGTCCAACAACTTTGCCTACGTGATGGCAGTGGAGAAGCTGGCTGACATCGAGGTTCCGGAGCGGGCCCAATATCTGAGGGTAATCATGGCCGAGCTAATGCGCATCGCCAGTCACCTTATCGCCGTGGGCGCCTTTTTCAACGACCTGGGTGCCTTCTTCACCCCCTTTATGTACATGTTCCGCGAGCGAGAGAAGATCCTCGACCTTTTTGAGATGGTATGCGGGCAGCGCCTGACCTATAATTACATGCGCATCGGCGGGGTGAGCCACGACATTCCTGAGGAGTTCTTGCCCGCTCTCAAGCAGTTTACCGATGAAATGCCCGGTTTCATTGAGGAATACGATTGGCTTCTCGCTGAGAACGAGATCGTGCTAGCGCGCACCAAGGAGGTCGGCGTCTTACCTCCGGAGAAGGCGATCAATGCCTCAGCCAGCGGTCCCGTGCTGCGTGCCAGCGGGGTGAAGTGGGACATTCGCAAGGCTGACCCCTATTCCGTATATGATCGCCTCGATTTTGAAATTCCGGTGGGCACGATAGGCGATATGTATGATCGCTACCGGGTGAGGATTCAGGAGATCAGGCAGAGCACGCGCATCGTGAAGCAGGCTATAGAGCAGCTTCCACCTGGGGAGATTCGGACTAAGGTTCCCGGCATGCTGCGACCGCCCAAAGGGGAGGCTTATGCCCATATCGAGTCGCCGAGGGGTGAGCTGGGCTTTTACCTGGTGAGCGACAACTCCCCCTACCCCTACCGATTAAAGGTCCGCGCCCCATCGCTGATAAACCTCACCATGCTCCGCGACCTGTGTGTCGGTTGGAAGCTCGCCGATGCCATCGCCATCCTGGGCAGCATTGACATCGTTTTGGCCGAGGTAGACCGCTAGTGAATGTTCTAGAGCAATTTCACGATTGGCTCATGAACTACTGGCCTTCCTGGGCAGCTTACCTGGTGCCGGCGCTGGTTGCCTTCATCGTCCTCTCCACCTTCATCCTGCTGGTGGTGATGGCCTTTATCTACATCGAGCGCCGGGGAATAGGCAGGTTCCAGATTCGCCGTGGCCCCAACCGTGCTGGCCCCTTCGGCATCCTGCAGCCGGTGGCAGACGCAGTAAAGGTGCTGACCAAGGAGGATATTATCCCCGCCGCTAGCGATCGCTGGGTTCATTGGCTGGCTCCAGTCCTCGCCTTCGTTCCTGCTATGGCGATCTTCGCTGTTATCCCCTTTGAGGGGAAAGCAATCTTTGCCGACCTTAACATTGGCATTCTTTACATAATCGCTATCTCCTCTCTAGGCGTGATCGGGGTTTTCATGGCAGGATGGGGGTCCAATAATAAGTTTTCGCTGATTAGCGCCATGCGCGCCGTGGCTCAAATGGTGAGCTATGAGATCCCACTCATGCTTTCTATTGCCGGGGTGCTCATAATCGCCGGATCTCTCTCCATGACAAGCATCGTAGAGGCGCAGAATGTCCCCTTCTTCCTGCTCCAACCCCTGGGATTCTTGATCTTCTTCATCGCCGCTACTGCTGAGCTCCAGCGCAGCCCCTTCGACCTCTTGGAAGCGGAGTCCGAGATTGTCGCCGGCTACCATATCGAATACTCGGGGATGAAGTTCGCTCTCTTCTATCTCGGGGAGTACACCCACACCTTCGCCATTTCTGCCATCGTGGCCACCCTCTTCCTCGGTGGCTGGCATGGAGTGCTGCTGCCCGGCGCCCTGTGGTTCATGATAAAGGTGTTTTTGGTTTTTGGTGCTTTTCTCTGGGTTCGCAGCACCTTACCCCGACTGAGGGTGGACCAACTGATGGCCTTTGCCTGGAAATGTCTTTTCCCTCTGGCGGTGATCAACCTCTTTGTCACTGCAATCGAGATTGTTATTTGGCCTGAGTTCCCATGGCAGCTCATGATTCCCAACATCCTCATCGCCGCCCTGTTGATCGTCCTGTGGTCGGGCTTCTTCAGGGTAGCAGGGGAAAGGGTGAGCTTCCAAAGATACGGGCGAGGCATTGTCAAAGGCCTGACGGTAACCTTCAGGCATCTCTTCCGCCAGCCGATCACAGTTCAGTATCCAGAGCAGAGGCTCACCGTTTCCAAGCGGTTCCGAGGTACTCGGTTTATTAGGGATACTAGTAAACGTGCCCCCTGTGTGTTGGCGTGTCCTGCCAGGGTAGATGCCCAGGGCTATGTCACCCTAATTTCCCAGGGCAAGTTTAAGGAGGCGCTTGAGCTCGTCAGGCGAAATCTTCCTTTCCCAGCCGTCTGTGGTAGGGTTTGCACTCATCCGTGCGAAACAGCATGCAACCGGGGGAAGCTGGATGAACCCATTGCTATCCGCGACCTCAAGCGCTTCCTGTCTGACTATGAAATGAGAGCGGGTGAGGAAGATATAACTCCTGCTCCACGCACCAAAGATGAAAGGGTGGCTGTTATTGGCTCAGGTCCGGCGGGTTTAACTGCAGCTCGTGATCTGGTAAACATGGGCTATGGGGTGACCGTCTTTGAAGCGCTCCCTATCCCTGGCGGGATGCTGGCTGTGGGTATTCCGGAGTATCGCTTGCCCAAGGACATACTGCAAAAAGAAATCGAGGCTATTCAAAAACTCGGTATCGAGATAAGGCTGAACAGCCCTGTAGGCAAAGATGGCCTGACCCTGGAGGCTCTTTACAAGCAGTATGAAGCAATCCTTGTGGCTGTGGGTGCCCACGGCAGTATGAGATTGAACATCCCCGGTGAGGAATTTGAGGGCGTGTATCACGGTGTTTCCTTCCTCAGAGATGTAAGCCTGGGTAAAGAGGTCAAGGTGGGGAAAAGGGTAGCCATAATTGGCGGGGGTAACGTAGCTATTGATGCTGCCCGAACAGCCCTCCGACTTGGCTCCGAGGAAGTAATGATTGTCTATCGGAGGTCGAGGCAGGAGATGCCGGCCAGCGAGGAGGAGATAGAAGAGGCCGAGCATGAGGGGATCAAGCTCAACTATTTGGCAGCGCCGGTTAGAGTCTTGGGCGAGCAGGAAAAGGTAGCGGGCTTGGAGTGTATTCGGATGGAGCTGGGCGAACCTGATACTAGCGGTAGAAGGCGCCCAATACCTGTCGAGGGGTCTGAATTTGTCGTCGACATCGACATGCTCATCCCGGCCATCGGCCAAACCCCTGACCTCGCCTTCCTGCCAGGGGATGATAGATTCCACATAACAGCCAGAGGAACATTTGAGGTCGATCCTGCCTCTTTAGCTACTAATATACCGGGCATATTCGCCAGCGGCGATGCCGTAACCGGACCGGCTACAGTTATTGAGGCGGTAGCGGCTGGAAGCAAAGCCGCCCTCGCCATTGATAGCTATCTCCGTGAAGAAAAACCGGGGCTAGCAGAGGAAGGACTACTGCCACATGAGGTAGATATTGAGGATATGGACACCAGTGATATAGTGAGTAAGCCTAGGCAGCCTCTGCCTCATCTCTCACTTAAGGAAAGAACCCCTGGATTTAAAGAAGTAAATCTCGGCTTCACAGAGGAAATGGCGGTAGAAGAAGCCAATAGGTGCCTCAACTGTGGTGTTTGCTCTTGGTGTCAACAGTGTGAAAAGGCATGCCCCCAGGGGGTTATCAAAATAGAATGTGACCGCGCTCAGGAGGAGGACCTGGGGGTGATAAGATTTGACATCGACCTTGCAGCCTGCATATTCTGTGGTCTGTGCATCGAGGCATGCCCCGCCCACAGGCTCTATTTCGAGAGAGGCTATGAGACAGCCACCTACTGCCGCGGAGACATAGCGCTGGATAAGGAGATGCTAAGGCCATCTCCCCAGAAGCAACCGAGCGCCTATGCCCGACCCGAGCTTGAGCCGACCTTGCCCGAACAGACCCTTCTTTTAGACCGCACCAAAGGGAGGAAAGAATAGCGTTGGAAATAGCCTTCTGGATCCTGGCAGTAATCAGCGTAGCCTCAGCCCTGGCAGTGGTTTTCCTCCGCAATATCTTTCGTGCTGCCCTGTTTCTGGTTCTCTGCTTCTTCACCATAGCTGGAATCTACGTTGTCCTTCACGCCGATTTTCTGGCCGCAGCCCAGGTGTTGATCTATGTCGGCGCTATAGCGGTGCTTATCATCTTTGCCATCATGCTCACCAGAGAGACTCCGCGGGGAAGTCCTTCAGGCAGGTTTCGCCTCATCGCCTTCCTGGTGGGGGCTACGTTCCTGGTCGCCATGATCCTGGTGGTGACCGGCACTGATTGGCAAGTGATCACGGAGGCTCCCACCGAGCCCACAACCTCACCCCTCGCTCAGGCGCTTTTTAGCCGTGAGGAGGGCTTTGTCCTCCCCTTTGAGATAGCAGCAGCGCTCTTGCTAGCGGCGGTGATCGGAGCCATCGCCCTGGTCAGGGAGAAATAATAGATGACTGTCGGGCTTGAGCATTTTCTCATCCTTTCCGCAATCCTTTTCTCCATAGGTTTATATGGCGCTCTAGCGAAGCGGAATGCGGTGGTCATTTTGATGTCCATCGAGATCATGCTCAATGCAGTGAATATCGCCATGGTTGCCTTCTCGCGGTATGGCCACCTCATCACCGGGCAGGTGTTTGCCATCTTCATTATGGTGGTAGCTGCCGCTGAGGCTGCTGTGGGCTTGGCAATAATAATTGCCATTTACCGCAGTCGGGAAACGGTGGATGTGGAGAAATTTGATTTGATGAAATGGTAGCCAAATGAGGAAGGTCTGATGCCATCTGGGGTACCGTTAGCCATTTTTCTTCTCCCCTTCTTCTCGTTCATTGTTATCTCCTTTATCATCAGGCCCTTCCTCAACAGCAAGCCGCAGCTCAGTGGGTACATCACCACTGCCTCCATTGGCACCTCCCTAATCCTTTCCCTTTGGGTCCTGGCTGAGGTAAGCAGTGCCCCGGGGCACGTGCTCTCGATGCCCGACTACGAGTGGCTGGCCATCGGCGACACCGTAATTCGGTTCGGGGTGACCGTGGATGCCCTGGCGGCGATTATGCTCATCGTGGTCACCTCGGTCAGCTTGCTGGTTCAGGTCTACTCCCAGGGTTACATGCATGGCGACCCTGGCTATTCCCGCTACTTCGCCTTCATGTCGCTGTTCACCGCCTTCATGCTGGGTCTGGTCTTGGCCGATAACCTCGTCTCCCTCTATGTATTCTGGGAGGGGGTGGGGCTCTGCTCCTATCTCCTTATCGGCTTCTGGTTCCACCGACCAGCAGCAGCAAGGGCGGCAACGAAGGCCTTTCTCGTCACCCGCATTGGCGATTTTGGCTTTTTGGCCGCCATCCTTTTCCTCTATTCCAAGACGGGCACTTTCGACATCGGGGAGCTCCACCACTTAGCCCTGGCGGGCGCCATTGGGGGCACAGTCCTCACCTGGGCGGCAATCGGCATCTTCTCTGGGGCAATAGGCAAGTCAGCGCAATTCCCGCTCCATACCTGGCTTCCCGATGCCATGGAGGGTCCAACCCCGGTGAGCGCCTTGATCCACGCCGCCACCATGGTAGCTGCCGGCATATATCTGGTGGCTCGCATGTTCCCGGTATTTGCCTCCTCCCTTACAGCGGTAACCACAGTGGCGGCGATCGGGGGCTTCACCGCTATCTTCGCTGCCACCATGGCCCTGGTGATGAACGATATTAAGCGGGTGCTGGCCTACTCCACCATCAGCCAATTAGGCTACATGATGCTGGGTTTAGGGGTGGTAGGCATAGGCGTAGCCAACGATGCCATTCCCTTAGAGGTCGGTTTGGGGCTAGGTGTGGCAGTGGGCATTTTCCATCTCTTCAATCACGCCTTCTTCAAGTCGCTCCTCTTCCTCGGCGCCGGTAGTGTTAATCATGCCACCGGCACCTTCGACATTCGAGAGATGGGCGGACTGAGAAAAGTGATGCCCTGGACCTATATCACCTTCCTCATCGGTTCCCTCAGCATCGTCGGTATCTGGCCTCTGGCCGGGTTCTGGAGCAAAGAGGGCATTCTGGACCATGCCTGGGACCATCAAACCGCATTGTTCTTCTTGGCTATGATCACCGTCTTTATGACCGCCTTCTACATGTTCCGCGTGGTCTTCCTCACCTTTGCCGGGGAGTACCGCGGTAGCAACGCTGGCCACAGTGGGGCAAGTGCCCATGCACCCTCACTTCGGGAGTCGCCGCTGGTGATGGTGGCGCCCATGGGCATATTGGCCATCCTCGCCGTGATCTCGGGGTGGCTGCCCGTAAGCAGCTTCCTAGGCGGGGAGTCGGAGAGCTTCTTCGGTGCCCTTGCCCACCCTATAGCTTGGGTCTCCATGGTACTGGCTGCCCTGGGCATCCTTCTTGCCTACGCCCTGTATAGCGCAAAATGGCTTTCTTCGGAATCACTGCGACGGCGCTTTGCCCCTCTTCATACCCTCTTTTCCCGGAAATACTGGATTGATGAGCTCTACGAGAGGGTGATTGTAGTCAGGGTTCTGGTAGACGGAATTTTCGTCCTCCTTAACTGGTTCGATACCCGCATTGTCGATGGGATAGTGAACGGCATAGCTGGTGGCACCATAGTGGCGGGTAAGGGTATAAGGAGGCTACAGACAGGACAGTTGCAGGCTTATGGGATTGCCATCTTTGTCGGCGTCTTGGCCATTGTCGCCTGTTTCTTAATCTTTGGTTAGAAAAATAATTAGGAGAGAAGGCTTTTGGACTTTCCATATCTCTCAATAATCGTCTTCCTCCCCGTAATCGGGGCCATCCTCATTGCCCTTCTGCCTCAGGCTGACCCGAGGCGGATAAAGTTCACTGCGGCCTTTTTCACCCTGGCGGTTTTTGCCCTGTCTTTGTCTTTGTTCTTCATGTTCGACACGGGCCTGGAAGGTGCCCAGTTTGTGGAAAGGGCATCGTGGATTCCCGCCATCGACGCCCAATATTTCCTCGGCGTCGATGGGCTGAGCCTGCCGATGCTGGTTCTGGCCACATTCCTCGGTTTCATCGCTGTCCTCGTCTCATGGAAGATTGACCTCAGGGTTCGGGAATACTTTGCCTGGCTCCTGGTGTTGGAGACCGGTGTCCTTGGGGTCTTTTGCTCCCTGGACCTGCTGCTCTTCTTCCTCTTCTGGGAAGTGGAGATCCTGCCCATGTTTCTCTTGATCTCCATCTGGGGCACGGGGAGGAAAGAGTATTCAGCAATGAAATTCGTTATTTTTACCCTTGCCGGCAGTGCCATGATGCTGGCTGGCATTCTGCTTCTCTATTTCCATGGCGGCACCTTCGACATGATGGAGCTGGCGGGGATGGGGCTTGAGGGAGCCATAAGCACCCTGCTCGCCACAGCAATCTTCTTCCTCCTCTTTATCGGCTATGCGGTGAAGTTGCCTGTTTTCCCCTTCCATACCTGGCTGCCTGATGCCCATACCGACGCTCCCACTGCAGTGAGCGTCATCCTTGCCGGGATACTGCTCAAGATGGGTGGCTACGGTATGATTCGCGTCTGCGTAAGCATATTCCCCGGGGTATCGCAAGACTATGCCGTGCTCCTTGTGGCTTTAGCTTTGGTAAATATTATCTATGGAGCGGCAGTAACCTTTAGGCAGAGGGACCTCAAACGGTTGATTGCATATAGCAGTATTAGCCATATGGGCTATGTGCTCTTGGGCATCTTTGCCCTGAGCCAGGTGAGCATGACCGGGGCCATCCTCCAGATGTTCAGCCACGGCCTTATTACCGGACTTCTCTTCGCCCTTGTTGGGCTGGTATACGACAAGACGCATGTCAGGGATATCCCCCAGCTTGGTGGTCTCGCCCGCCGCATGCCCATCATCGCCGTCGTTTTCAGTGTTGCCGGGCTTGCTGCCCTGGGGCTTCCCGGCACCAGCGGCTTCGCTGCCGAGTTTCTGGTGTTCCTCGGTAGCTTCAAGAGCACATTGGTTGATGGCATCCAGACCTATACCATCCTTGGCATGGTAGGCATCGTGCTCACCGCAGGATATATCCTTTGGCTTTTGCAGCGCGTTTTCTACGGCCCAATCAAGGCCCAGTATGATAAGGTGACCGATGCCAACAGGCTGGAGCAGTTCACCATCATCTCCATGGTGGCAGTGATAATGCTCATCGGCATCTATCCCGCAGTGTTGACCGATATTATCAAAGTGGGGGTGTCGCCAATAATAGCCTCTTTAGGCTTGTAACAAGGGGTATTGATGAAGAGAAATGATTTAAGGTCGATTATCGAGAGGTCTTGAGTTGAACGTTTATCTGCTATCGCCTGCGATAAGCCTCTGTGGCCTGGCCATAGTGGTGATCCTGCTCGACCTCTTCCTCAAGCGGAAGTGGATTCTGGGGGCAGTGAGCGTCGCTGGCCTCATTGTCCCCGCCGCCTTCACCCTTGCCCTGTGGGGGAGAGAGGAGACCTCCTTTAATGGAATGCTGGCGGTGGACGAGTTCTCCCTGTTCTTCAACCTCTTTTTCTTGGTGTGCGCGGCTTTGGTCATCCTTGCCTCCATGGATTATGTATCCAAATTCAGGGCCTTTCAGGGAGAGTACTATGCTCTTGTTCTCCTCGCTGCTACCGGGATGATGCTCATGGCATCCACCAGAGAGTTGATCTCGGTCTATGTTGCCCTGGAGTTGACCGGCATTTCCCTTTATGCCTTGACCGGCTTTTTGAAGGACCCCAAGTCCAGCGAGGCGAGTCTGAAATATCTCCTCCTCGGGGCAGTGGCCAGTGCCGTTTTGCTCTATGGCATGGCCATGGTTTTCGGTCTCAGCGGCAGCACCCATTTCAAGGATATTGCTGCGGCGATCCCGGGAGATGTGATGGGTAATCCAGCACTGCTCATGGGCATGGTGTTGTTGGTGGCTGGCTTTGGCTTTAAGATTGCCACCGTCCCCTTCCAGATGTGGGTCCCCGATGTCTATGAGGGAGCGCCGACGCCGATAACCGCCTATCTCTCCGTTGCCAGCAAGGCTGCCGGGTTTGCCGTAATTCTCAGGGTTTTCTACGAGGCCCTGGGGCCAGTGAGCCTGGACTGGGGGATGATGTTTGGTGTCTTAGCTGCCATTACCATGACCCTGGGCAACGTGGTGGCTATCGCCCAGACGAACATAAAGCGTATGCTGGGGTATTCCAGCATCGCCCAGGCGGGCTACCTGATGATAGGGCTGGCTGCTGTCAGCGCCCTTGGTCGCAGCGGCTTGGTCTTCTTCCTCATTGCCTACGCCTTTACCAATCTGGGGGCATTTATCGCCATCATCGCCATCTCCAACAAGACCAATAGCGACCTCATCAGCGACTACTCAGGAATGGCAAAGCGGGCCCCACTTCTGGCATTAGCCCTTGGCCTGTGCCTCATCTCCCTTATCGGCATCCCGCCCACAGCGGGGTTCATGGCCAAAATATACATCTTCAATGCCGCGGTGGACCACGACCTGATGTGGCTGGTGATCGTGGCTGTAGTTAATACCGCCATTTCCGCCTACTACTATCTAAGGGTGGTCAGGGTGATGTTTCTTGGCGCCCCGCTATCGGAGGAGGCGGTTCCCTCCTCAGGGGCGCTCCGTGCTGCCCTCTCGGTTGCCTGCATTGGTGTCCTCTTGCTCGGCGTTTACCCCTGGGCGCTGCTGAAAATTGCTGAGACCGCTGTTAGCATGTTTCCTTGACAGCCTTAAATGGTGGTGATAGACTTCGCAATGCACGCTCTAGCTCGCGCACCTGTTGATTTATTGGCCAAAATCCGGTGATAACAGTTTGAAAAAGGTTGGAGTTCTCTATCATCCCAAGATCGCCGCTGCTGGTGCCCTGGCAGAGGAGTTAGCGGCTTTCCTGCCTTCTCTTGAGGCCTCGGTTTGGCTGTGCTCCGCCTGGGAGGAGGAGAAGGCCAAGGCCCAGGTAGAAGGCACAGAGCTGATCCTCAGCGTTGGCGGCGATGGCACCATCCTCAGGGCGGCCCGTGCTGTCATCCCCCGGGCTATTCCCATCGTTGGTATAAATCTGGGTAAGCTCGGATTTATGACTGAACTCAGCGCCGATGAGGCGCGGGAGAAGATTCCTGCTTTTTTGGCCGGAGAAGGCTGGATCGATGAACGAGCTATGCTCCAGGCCGAGCTGGCGGGCAAAGCTCCCCTCCATGCCTTGAACGATGTAGTTATAGGGCGAGGAGCCATATCTCGGGTGGTGTGGGTGGAGGTCATTATCGATGGCGCCCCTCTAACCACTTATAAGGCCGATGGGGTTATCTTGGCCACTGCCACGGGGAGCACGGGCTACTCCCTGGCTGCTGCTGGTCCCATCATCCATCCCTCTTCCAGGGATATATTGCTCAATCCTGTTTCCCCTCACCCCATCCATGCCAACCCGATCTTGATTCCGCCAACAGCCACTGTGGAGCTAAAGGTGCACACTGACCATCAGGCGATGCTCAGCATCGATGGCCAGATAGATATTGAGCTGAGGAGCGGGGTCAGCATCCTTGTCAGGCTTAGCCCTCATGTTACCCGTTTTCTCAGGGCACAGCCGCTGACCTTCTTCTATAGTAGTTTGATGGAGAGATTGCTGCAGAGGTGAGGAAATGAAGGTGGGAAAGGCGCGCATCGACGACATACCCCAAGTTCATCGGCTGGTCAATTACTTTGCCGCTAAGGGGGATATGTTGCCCCGCGCCATGAGCGAGCTTTACGAGAACATCAGGGACCTGTTCGTGGTCAAAGACAACGAACAGCTAATTGCCTGTGCTGCGTTCCATATATTCTGGTCTGATCTGGCCGAGATCAGGTCTGTCGCCGTTGCCGAGGATAAGCAGGATCAGGGAGTTGGCGCCTTGCTCATTCAGGCCTGCCTTGATGAGGCGGGAGACCTGGGGCTCGAGACCGTTTTCACTCTCACCAATAAGCCCGATTTCTTCGAGCGCTTTGGTTTTCACCGGGTGGACGTTATGGAGCTGCCGCGCAAGGTTTGGGGAGAGTGCCAGCGCTGCCCCAAGTTCCCCAACTGCGATGAGATCGCCCTGGTCCGCAACGTGGAGGCACCCTAGGAATTTCCTTTGAGAGAAGAGCGAACCCTGGAGAGCGAGCAAATCTATAAAGGGCGCCAGGTCTCCCTTAGGGTGGATACCGTGGAGTTGCCGTCCGGCAGGAGGACGAAAAGGGAGGTGGTGGAGCACGTTGATTGTGTCGCAGTTGTCCCCCTGGATTCTGAGGGTAACGTTCTCCTGGTGCGCCAGTTTCGCCACCCTGCGGGGAGAGTGCTTCTGGAGATTCCAGCAGGGGGCATTGAACCCGGTGAGAAGCCCTCAGATAGCGCAATTCGAGAGCTGGAAGAGGAGACCGGCTACCATGCTCAGAAGCTGGAGCATCTGGGCGGGTTCTACAGTAGCCCTGGCTTCTGCACCGAATATTTGCATCTTTTCCTCGCCACCGAGCTTGGCCAGGCTAAACCCCTTGCTTACCAGGACGAGATTATCGAGGTGGTGCGCCTCCCCTTAAGGGAGATGCCCGATCTTATAGCATCGGGCGAGATCTGTGATGCCAAGAGCATCGCTGGTCTTCTTCGTGTTCTAATCCGAGACTTGAGTTCTAAAGAAGCGTAGAAAGGAAAAGAGTGAGGATATGCCTCTTATGCAATAGAGGTAACATGTACTGCGGAGGGCAGGGGGTTTACCTCTATTATTTGTCCCGGGAGTTGCAGCGGCTAGGGCATGAGGTCGATGTGGTTGTCGGCCCCCCCTATCCCGATATTGCCCCGGGCATAGAGGAGCATAGGGTCGAAAACTTGAACTTCTTTGAGAATCAATTCCCCAAAAAGACACCGTTCAAGGTCTTCACCCCCCTTAACCTTTACGAGCTGGCAGTGACCCGGGTGGGGATGTTCCCCGAGATGTTCGCCTTCAGCATGAGAGCCTACGAGAAAGTGCGCCAGCTCCTCTGCCAACGTCGATTCGACATCATCCACGACAATCAGACCCTGGGCTATGGGATACTGCTGATGAAGGCGTTCAAGATTCCCATCGTGGCCACGGTGCACCACCCACTGCCCATCGATAGGAAAACCGACCTTGCCTATCTGGAGAGAGTGCAGGACAGATTGTGGCGCATAATGTTCTACCCGTTCCTGATGCAGCATGTGGTAACGAAGAGGATGGATCGGGTGATTACTGTCTCGGCGAGCGCCGCTGAGGAGACAAAGAATGTGTTTAAGGTCCCCACACAAAAGCTGAGGGTGATTTACAATGGCATTGATACCACCATCTTCAGAAAGCTGGATGGTGAGGTCAAGCAGCACGGGCATCTCATCATGGTGGGCAATAGCCAGGACCGCAAGAAGGGACTCGTCTATCTGCTCGAGGCCCTCCGCTTGCTCCAGAGGAAGAATGATGTCAAATTGACCATTGTCGATCGGGGACTGCCTGATAATGAGTACGCCCCCCAATTGGTGAACAGATATAACCTGGATGGGAGGGTCAATTTTACAGGCAAGGTAGGCCTGGAGGAACTGGTCGAGCATTATTCCCGGGCGGAGGTGGCAGTGGTTCCCTCCCTCTATGAGGGCTTTGGTCTCCCCGCTGCCGAGGCTATGGCCTGCGGCCTTCCCGTGATCGCCACCACTGCCGGGGCATTGCCCGAGGTAGTGGAGGATGGCAAAAGCGGCATCTTGGTGCCGCCCCAGGATGCTCATGCCTTAGCTAAAGCTATTGAGCAACTGCTCAATGACGAGCAGTTGCGGCGGGTGATGGGGGAGGAGGGGAGGAAAAGAGTGCAAACGCATTTTACCTGGGAGCAGGCAGCAAAGAAAACACTTGAGGTATATCAGGAGGTCTTGTAAGTGCTAACCGTCAATTTCAATCTCCTCCCTGTAAATAACGGCAATAGGGTTTTGGATGTTGGCTGTGGTGAGGGAAGGCATAGCTACGAAGTTTGCCGCTTGAACCATTGCGCCCTGTGTTCTCTGGACATGGACTTACAATGCGTGAGGAAGACCCGTTACGTTCTGCTCCATATGGATTCGCAGCGCGTCTCGAAAGGGTATTGGAATGTGATGCGCGCCGACGCCCTCAGCCTCCCGTTCAAGGATGCCTCTTTCGACAGGATAATCTGCTCCGAGGTGCTGGAGCATGTAGCGGATGATGAGCAGGGGATCAGGGAGCTGGTGAGGGTACTGAAGCCCGGAGGGGCGATGGCCATCACCGTCCCCACCTACCTTACTGAAACAGTCTACTGGGCCCTGGATCAAGACTATTACAACCATCCCGGTGGTCATGTGAGGAAATATAAGACCCGAGAGCTTTTGCGTTCTCTGACAAGGAATCATCTGGCTATTTACGCCATCCATTATGAGCATGCCTTCCATTCTATATATTGGCTGCTGCGCTGTATCTTCAGACTTAAGAATGAACAAGCCCGAATTCCAGCTCTATACTTCAAACTTCTTGAGTGGCATATATTAACCAGGTCTAGATTCATTAGCCTTATGGAGCGCATCTTAAACTTCGTCTTCCCAAAAAGCGTAGTTGTTTACGCCAGGAAATCGCAACTATCGAGGGACTAGCTTGAAAATATGCCTTCTTTGCTATCGGGGAAACAAGTACTGCGGCGGTCAAGGGATTTATCTCTATTACCTCTCCCGCGAATTGCAGCGCATGGGGCACGAGGTGGATGTAATGGTAGGACCGCCATACCCTGATATTGCCGATGACATCAGGGTGCACAAATTGGAAAGCCTGAACCTCTACGATCGGCTAATTGAAGGGAAGAAAGGTTTTCTCCCCCAAGACAACCCGCTGCATATTCTCACTCCCCTCAACCTCTTCGAACTCGCGGCGACCTCCCTAGGTATGTTCCCCGAGATAGGTACCTTCAGCATCAGAGCCTATCTCCGGATTCGCCAGCTTCTCCCCCATCATCGCTTCGATATTGTCCACGATAACCAGTGCTTAGCCTATGGTTTGCTCCAGATAAGGGCCTTAGGTCTGCCTGTGGTGGCCACCATCCATCATCCACTGCCTATCGATACCAAGGCTGACCTGGCTCAGACACCAAGTACAGGTAAGAAGATCAGACGCATCGTTTTCTATCCCCCTTTTATGCAGGGCATCGTCGCCAGAAGGCTGGATGGAGTGATTACCGATTCTGAGAGTTCGGCGCAGGAAATAAGGAGGATATTCAAGGTACCCCCGAGCAAAATGAGAACCGTTTATCTCGGTGTGGATACCGACGTTTTCCGCAAAATGGACGGCCATAAGCAGGAGTCCAATAGCCTGATAATGGTAGGCAGAACCGAGGATCGAAAAAAGGGCATCGTCTACTTGCTTCAAGCCCTCAGGCTGCTCAAGGGGGATGGCCTCCGTCCCAAACTGACCATTGTCGATCAGGTGAACTCAGGGAGCCTGGCCCTGGAACTGATCAAGAAATATGAGCTACAGGATATGGTTAGCTTTACCGGGAGGTTAACCACAGAGGAGTTGGTGAGCCAATATTCAGCAGCGGATGTTGCTATTACCCCCTCTGTTTATGAGGGTTTTGGGCTTCCTGCTGCCGAGGCTATGGCCTGCGAGGTCCCTGTGATCGCGACCAGTGCCGGGGCACTTCCCGAAGTGGTTTCTCAAGGGGAGACGGGAATCCTGGTCCCCCCTCAGGACCCCCATGCCCTGGCCAGCGCTATCAAGCGCTTCCTTGAGGATGAATCTTTGCGCCGCAGGATGGGTGGTGAGGGCAGAAGATGGGTAGAAAAGCACTTCTCGTGGCCAGAGGCGGCAAGGAACATGCTTCAGGTATATGAGGAGGTTTTATCTCAGCGTCGCTAGCTCTTCGGGGTACACTTGATAACGATGACATCGCTCATCGAGGGGAATCTGCGAGCAATCCTATCCCCCAAGGCTAATATGATTGCTGAAACCCTCCGCGGCAAGAGGGCCAGTATCTTACCCCAATACGGAGCCATCCACAGCAAAGAGATGCCCAGGGTCTTTTTGACCTCAAAATGGCGACTGACCATGCTTTTCAGCAGCGGGTAATCGAATTTGTAGGTATGGTCCGGAGGGGGCTGCCACGGCTGCCTCTCATTCTTTTCCCCAAAGGGAAGTCTCTTCCCTATAGGATACCAAAGCCTTCCCAGGCGGCAGCTGAGGCTTTCGAAATTGGCGATAGCGATTATCGCCTCACCACCGGGCTTGAGAACGTGATGCATCTCCCCCACCGTCTTTTCCGGGTCGAGGAAGTGGTCAAGGGAGCCTTTGCACATGACTTTATCCAGGGAGTGTTTTTTGAAGGGGAGTGCCTCGCCAATTCCGCGTACCAGGGAAACATCGCTATCATCCACATGCCCCCTAGCCTCGGCGATCATTTTCCTTGAGGGATCGAGTCCTATCGCCTTTCCCCCTTTTCTCGCCAAATGGATGGTGCTCAGAGCCCGGCCACAGCCGACATCAAGAACCAACTCCCCTGGGGCAAGAGAAACCATGCCCAAGGTTCTCTCATCCATCTTGGAAAAGACAAAAGCGGTATCAGGACAAACCTTTTCCGGAACTACACCGGCGTCGTCCCACTCCAGGTCAACCCCTCTCTCCATCGCCCCTCCGCCTATTTGCTGTACTTTGCTTTCCCTTCCTGGTAGAGGTCGCCTCCGTGGGCATCATTGACCACAGTAGCGGGGAAATTCTCCACCTCAAGGCGCATGATAGCCTCGGCCCCCAGATCCTCATAGGCCACCACCTCCGCCTTCTTGATCGTTCTGGCAATGAGGGCTCCAGCACCCCCGATGGCAGCAAAATAGACTGCCTTGTGCTTCTTGATCGCCTCCTTCACTTCCTGAGAGCGAGAGCCCTTGCCGATCATCCCCTTAAGCCCTACAGCCATGAGACGGGGTGAGTAGCTATCCATGCGCCCGCTGGTAGTGGGACCTGCAGCGCCGATGACCTGCCCTGGCTTAGCCGGGGAGGGCCCCATAAAGTAAAGGGTCTGGCCGCGAAGGTCGAGGGGCAATTCCTCCCCCCTATCCAGGGCCTCGATAAGCCTCTTGTGGGCAGCATCACGAGCGGTATAGATCACCCCAGTGATAGAGACTTGATCTCCTGCTTTAAGCTTTTCGATCACCTGTGAATCAAGCGGCGTGGTAATATCCATCTCTCACCTCTCTAGAGCACCGCCTCCTTGTGCCGAGCGGCGTGGCATTGCAGATTTACAGCCACGGGAAGGCTGGCTATGTGGGCGGGGAAGACCTCAGCATGCACCGCTAGGGCAGTGATCCTTCCCCCGAAGCCCTGCGGTCCGACACCGGTGTTATTAACTCGTTCCAGGATTTCCTTCTCCAGCTCCGCCACCTCGGGGTCAGGATTGGGCTCTCCCACCCGGCGCAGCAGCGCCTTCTTGGCCAGGAACACTGTCTTGTCCGACGTGCCTCCAACTCCGACCCCGACAATCACCGGGGGGCAAGGGTTGCTTCCCGCCTCCTCAACCGCCCTCACCACGAAGTCGATGACCCCCTGGCGACCTTCCGCTGGCTTGAGCATGACAAGGCGGCTCATATTCTCACTGCCGCCTCCTTTGGGAAGAACGGTGATATGGAGATGCTCACCGCCCACCACTTCGGTGTGAATAACAGCAGGGGTGTTATCCTTGGTGTTCACCCTTGCCGAGAAGGGCTGGCGCACTATCGACTTGCGCAGATAGCCCTCGCTATAGCCCTGGCGTACCCCCTCCTCCACCGCGGCATAGAAGTCGCCCCCGACGATATGGACATCCTGTCCCAGCTCGAGATAGACTACAGCGAAGCCAGTATCCTGACAAATAGGAATACGCTCCTTAGCCGCAATATCCGCATTTTCCAAAATCTGCTCTAAGACCTGGCGGCCTAAAGGGGACTCCTCCCGCTCTACCCCCTGCTTCAGGTAATCCAAGACATCATCCCCAAGAAAGAAGTTTGCCTCCTGAAACAGGCGAGCCACAGTTTCGGTCACTTTCTTGGCATCAATCTCTCTCATAACGCTTATCCCTGATCAGAGTTTCATAATGTTGATCAGCTCCCTCACCGCCTCTGCTGACTTCTTCAGCGCAGTATCCTCCTCGGGGGTCAGCTTTATCTCGATGATTTGCCCGACCCCATTCGCCCCCAGCTTCATCGGGACGCTTAAGAATACCCCCTTGATGCCATATTCGCCATCAAGATAAACAGCGCAGGGGAGTATCCTCTTCTTATCGAGGAGGATTGAATCCACCATCTGGGCCACCGCCGCCGATGGAGCATAGTAAGCGCTCCCTGCCTTGAGCAGGCTAACGATCTCGCCACCGCCCTTTACCGTGCGCGTGACAATGCGCTCGATGGTATCTGGGGGCAGAATATCGGTTATCGGCACGCCACCAACAGTGGAGAGTCTAGGGATGGGCACCATGCTATCGCCGTGTCCCCCGAGGACACAGGCAAAGACATCCTCCACCGAGACATCGAGTTCCGCAGCAAGGAAGGTTCTAAATCTGGTGGTATCGAGGATGCCTGACATGCCCATAACACGGTTCTTGGGAAACTTACTCACATGAAACGCAAGCTGAGCCATAGCATCCAATGGGTTGGTAACTACGATAATGATGCAGTTGGGGGAATTCTTCACCACGCTCTCGGTAACCCCTTTAACTATCTCCATATTGGTGAACAGCAGATCGTCCCGGCTCATCCCCGGCTTTCTCGGCACACCAGAGGTGATGACAACGATGTCGGAATCCGCCGTATCCTCGTAGCTGTTGCTGCCGGTGAGGCGACCATCGGAGGAGACCACAGGTCCGCTCTCGAGCATATCCAGAGCCTTCCCCTGGGGTAACCCCTCGATAATGTCCACCAGCACCACATCGGCATATCCCCGCTCAGCGATCCTTTGGGCGCAAGTAGCGCCTACATTCCCGGCACCGACAACTGTTACTTTTTTGCGCATCGTCCTACTCCTCCATTTTTTCTATTACTGCGTCGGCTACCTGGGAGGTGCCCACTGCTGTGGGGTCATTGCGATCGGGCTTCATGTCATAGGTAACCGACTTCCCTTCGGCGACAACCTCTGCTATCGCCCTTTCCACCCTATCGGCAGCCTCTTTCTCCCCCAAGTAGCGTAGCATCATCACCCCTGAGAGCATCATGGCCATAGGGTTTACCTTGTTTTGCCCCGTATATTTTGGGGCGCTGCCATGTGTGGGTTCAAAGACAGCGATATCGTCCCCTATGTTGGCACCAGGAGCGAGGCCGAGACCCCCGATGAGACCAGCACAAAGTTCGGAGATGATGTCCCCGTACAGATTGGGCAGAACGAGGATGTCGTGTCGCTGGGGAAAGCGCGCCAACTGCATGCACATGCTATCGACGATTACGGTTTCAAAATATATATCTGGGTATTCCCTGGCTACCTTGGACGCGGTGGAGAGGAACAGGCCATCGGTGTATTTCAGGATGTTTGCTTTGTGAACCGCGGTCACCTTTTTCCTGTTATTGGCACGAGCGTAGTCGAAAGCATACTTCGCAATCCTTCTCGTGGCGCTCTCGGAGATGACCTTGATGCTGAAGTTTGAATCATCCCTGATCCCATCGGCGCCGGACTCGATGATGAAGCGAGCAAGCATCTCCCCTTCCACGGTGTCCCTTTCGTACTCGATCCCGAGATAAAGGTCCTCCGTGTTCTCCCTGATGACCACAATATCCACATCCTGGTGCACAGTGGGCGCCCCAGGATAGCTCTTACAAGGGCGGAGGCAAACATAAAGGTCCAGCCCCTTGCGCAGCGCTACGTTGACACTTCTAAAGCCAGAGCCTATGGGGGTAGTGATGGGGCCTTTGAGGGCTACCTTGTTTCTCCTGATCGAGTTGAACACGTAACTGGGGAGAGGAGTGCCGTATGTGTCCTGAGCATAGTCGCCGGCGTAGGCCATGTCCCAATTGAACTTGATCCCTGTGGCCTCCAGAACCCTCACCGCAGCCTGGGTAACCTCAGGACCGATGCCATCACCAGGGATCAGGGTAACTTCATAGGCCAAGTCGCTGCTCCTTCCTAAGAGATGTCGAAGTCTTTGTGCTTCTTAATATAAGGGATAAGCCCGCCTTCATCAATGATGCTGAGCATCACCTCGGGGAACTTGCCTGAGGTAAGCTCTGACCCGGTGGTAACATTCTTAACCTTACCTCCCTTGAGATCAACCTCAAGCTCATCCCCATCCTCTATTTTATCACTATCACATATCAAAACGGGAAGCCCGACATTTATGGCGTTTCTAAAGAAGATTCGTGCCACCGATTTTGCCACTATGGCACTCACCCCGGCCATCTTTATGATGACCGCAGCATGCTCGCGGCTGGAGCCGAGACCAAAGTTCCTGCCGGCAACAATGAAGTCGCCGGGCTTCACCTGGGAAACAAAATCAGGGTTCACATCCTCGAGAAGATGCTTCGCCAGCTCAGGCAAGTTGCTCCTTAGGTGGAACCACCTTCCAGGCGTGATGTCATCGGTGGAGATGTTATCCCCGAACTTAAACGCTCTTCCCCTAAGCATCTACAATAGCTCCCTGGGGTCGGTGATCTCGCCGGCAATGGCAGTGGCAGCAGCGGTAGCTGGGCTTCCCAGGTAGATAAAGCTCTGGGGATTGCCCATGCGCCCCCTGAAATTGCGGTTGGCGGTAGAAAGGCAGCGCTCCCCGTCGCCCAGGACTCCCTGGTGGATTCCCACACAGGGGCCACAACCCGGGGGCAAAACCGTTGCCCCTGCCTCGAGGAAGTCCGTGATATAGCCAGCGTTCATCGCCGCCATAAGCACCTCTCTGGAGGCGGGGGCAATTATCAGCCTGGTGGCGGGATGGCGTTTTCGTCCTTTTAGCATTTTGGCCACGATCGCCATATCCTCCAGCCGGCCATTGGTGCAGGTGCCGATAAATACCTGCTGGATTTTTTCGCCCTTCAGGTCTTTGGCTAAAGCGACGTTATCCACAGCATGGGGCATAGAAACCGTTGGCTCCAGAGCCGTGACATCGATCTCGATAATCTGTTCATAGTCGGCATCAGGATCGGGGCCTAAAGGATGAAAACGATCGCCCCGACCACGAGATTCCAGATAGCGGCGAGTGCTGTCATCGGAGGGAAAGAGCCCTACTTTGGCTCCTGCCTCCACCGTCATATTAGCTAGGGTGAAACGCCCCGACATATTCATATTATCAATGGTTGGACCGCAAAACTCCAGTGCCTTGTAGTTAGCACCATCGGCACCGATGACCCCGATAAGGTGAAGACTGAGATCCTTAGCATACACCCCTTCTTTAAAGCTGCCGCCAACCACTACCTTGAAGCTCTCCGGCACCCTGAGCCAGGTCCTCCCCAGGGCGATGGCCATGGCAACATCGCTAGAGCCCATCCCGGTGGCAAAGGCTCCCAGGGCCCCAGCGGTGACAGTATGAGAGTCAGCCCCAACTATAACCTCGCCGGGGTTGGCATAGGATTCCACGACAATCTGGTGACAGATACCCTCCCCGATGTCACAAAGCTGGGCGCCATTCTTCGCCGCGAAGTCGCGGACAAGGGCATGATCGTTAGATAGCTCTCTGGTTGGGCTCGGCGAAGCATGGTCGATGAAAAACACCAGCCGTTTAGGGTTTGAGATCTGCTCAAGACCGCTCGCTGCAAGTTGCCTCAATGCCAGGGGTGCAGTACCATCTTGCAGGAAAGCAAGATCGACCTTGGCAATAACTATGTCTCCGGCGCGAACATCACTCCCCGAATTTTGGCTCAGTATCTTCTCAGCGAGGGTCTTCCCCATGGCAGCGCTAACCGATTACCGCTAAGACATCGTCCCTTACCACCCGATCCCCTGATTTGAACCTCAACTCCTTGACTGTTCCATCGATAGGGGCGGGGAGGGTGGTCTCCATCTTCATCGCCTCCAATATAACCACTGTATCGCCTGCTTTAACCTGTTGCCCTACCTCCACCTCATATCTGATGATCATTCCAGGCATGGGGGCGAGGACGGCTCCCTCTACAGCGACTGCTGATGCCGCCTTGGTCTCCTTGGCGGCTACAGGTTCTGCCGCTTTTGGCGGTGCCGCTGAAGCGGCGGCAGGTCGGTTGGCAGGCATTGTGGAAATGCGCGCGCCCCCTGTCGGCTCCACCTCCACCTGGTAATACTCATCACCGACAAAGACATTGTAAACTCGGAGCCCTGGCCCCTTAGCCGGAGCCGGTTTCTCCACCTTCTCCACCAGCTTGCCCGCCTTTGCTTTGGCGATGAGTTCATCCTCCCGCTTTATCTCCTCCATGGTCTTTGGGGCACGGGGAGGCTTCCAATCCGACGGGATCTCCTTATCCAATCCATATTTGTATCTCAGGAAGCGCATCCCGGTGGTGGGGTAGAGGGCGTAGGTTAGCATATCTTTGTCATCTTTGGCGATGTCTTTGGCAGCCTCTCTCGCTTTTTCCAGCTCGGGCTCAACCATGTCTGCAGCACGACAAGTGATCGGCTCCTCGCCACGCTCATAGCCCTTAAGAACCATCTTCTGGATCTCAGGGTCAATGGGGACTGGTGGCTTGCCATACAGGCCCCAACAGTAGTCTTTCACCTCTTTAGAGATAAACTTGTAAGGCCCCAAGAGGGTGTTCTGAACCGCTTGAACCCCCACGATCTGGCTTGTAGGAGTAACTAGAGGAGGATAACCAAGCTCCGCTCGAGTTTTGGCCGTCATCGCCCGGCATTCATCCAACCTATCAAGTGCGTCAGCCTCCCTTAGCTGGGACACCAGGTTGGTGGTCATCCCACCAGGGATCTGGTGGACGAGGACGCCAGCGTCGATGACCGACATCCGTGAGGTGTCCAGGAAATCCCTGTATTTGGGGGCTATCTGCTCGACCATCTGGCCACATTTGAATAGCTGCTCGATATCAAGCCCGGTATCCCTATCAGTCCCATAGAGAGCCACCACTAAAGGCTCGATCGCCGGCTGTGATGACCTCAGAGCAAAGGGGGACAGGGCGGTATCGATGATATCAACCCCGGCCTCGATCGCCTTTAACAGAGACATGGAACCCTGCCCGCTAGTGTAGTGGGTATGGAGCTCGATAGGGACATCTAATGCCTCCTTTAGAGCTTTGATTAGCTCATAGGCATCATATGGGGATATCAGCCCTGCCTGGTCCTTAATGCAGATGCTATCGGCACCCAAATCCCGAAGGGTGAGGGCCTTCTTGACATAATAATCCTTGCTATACACCGGCCCACCCATCCTGGGCTGGGTAAGAGAATAACATATAGCCCCTTGATAGTGCTTTCCTGCTTTCTTGATTGCCTTAGCGGCGCGTTCGTGATTACGCTCATCATTTACGGCATCAAAGACGCGGAAGATATCGATCCCAGCATCGGCAGCATTCTCAACGAAGCAATCGACCAGATCATCAGGGTGGTTTCGATAGGCAACCAGGTTCTGCCCTCTGAGAAGCATCTGAAGCGGGGTATCAGGCATAAGCTTCTTTAGTATCCGAGGCCTATCCCAGGGGTCCTCACCCAAAAAGCGGTGTGGGACATCAAAGGTTGCCCCCCCCCAAACCTCCATGGAATAGAAGCCGCATCTGTTCATCTCCTCAGCCATCCATTCCATATCCTCAGTTCGCATCCTGGTGGCGAGACAGGACTGGTGTCCATCTCGAAAGGTGGTATCACAGACCTTAACCGGATTTGCTGCTTTTGGCCTCTCCTTCACTTGTTCAGTGGTCAAATCCCTTGCCTTATATGGTCCCTCTCCGATGCCAGTCATGACTTTCACCTCCCAAAAACTTTTATATAAAGACAAACTGTCGCCCATCGCGAAAGGTGGTATCAGTGATTTTGAGTGTGTTTCTCTCCTCAGGGCGGATTTTAGCGCCTCCTTCTTGAATGGCTAGCGAGCTTACGCCCTTCCTATTCTCATTTGCCATAACACGCGCATGCTCATCATTTCTTCCAGCCCGGCATACTTCCAAAAACTCAGCTCATAGCGAGGCCTGGGTGACACTGCTAGAGCTTGAGCTTCCTCTTCCATAAGGTGGTCTATGGCAACCATGATCGCAGCCATGACCCCTGCTTTATCGCTCACATTTCACCTCTAAAGTGGTATGTTCCCATGCTTCTTAGGCGGATTGGTATCCCTCTTGTTTTGCAGCATCTCTAGTGCCCTAATTAACCGGGGGCGTGTCTCCCTGGGATCGATGACATCATCAATGTAGCCAAAAGAAGCAGCCACATAGGGGTTGGCAAATTTCTCTACATACTCAGCCACAAGCTGGCTGCGGGTCTCATCTGGCTTTTCCGACTTGGTGATGGCTTCCCTGTGGATGATGTTCACCGCACCCTCAGGGCCCATGACCGCGATCTCAGCCGTGGGCCAGGCAAAGTTGAGGTCAGCGCGCAGGTGCTTGCTGCTCATCGCCACATAGGCACCGCCGTAGGCTTTTCTGGTGATAATGGTAACCTTGGGCACCGTGGCTTCAGAATAGGCGTAGATCAGCTTGGCACCATTTGAGATGATTCCTCCATATTCCTGGTCCACCCCGGGCATATATCCCGGGACATCGGTAAAGGTGATTATGGGGATGTTAAAGGCATCGAGAAAGCGCACAAAGCGGGCCGCTTTCTTTGAGGCGTCAATATCGATAACCCCTGCCGATACCGAAGGCTGCTGGGCAACGATGCCCACCGAGCGCCCATCGAGCCTGGCAAAGCCGGTGATGATATTGGGGGCATAGTACTCATGGACCTCCAGGAATTCGCCGTTATCCATCACCCGCCGGATGACCTCTTTCATGTCGTAGGCTTTAGTGGGGTCATCGGGAACAATGTAAAGAAGCTCCTCATCCATCCTATCAGGGTAATCAGTAGGCTCCACCAGAGAGGTCTCCTGCATATTATTCTGCGGCAGGTAGCTTAGGAGCAGGCGTACCTTATCCAAACAGTCCTCATCGTTCTCAGCGACGAAGTGGCAGACTCCGCTATTGGAGGCATGGGCCATTGCTCCGCCCAGTTGCTCGTGGGTTACCTCCTCGCCGGTTACCGCCTTGATCACATCGGGGCCGGTGATATACATGTGTCCGGTCCCTTTCACCATGAAGACAAAGTCAGTGAGGGCCGGGGAGTACACGGCACCTCCAGCGCTGGGACCCATGATCACCGATATCTGGGGGATAACCCCTGAGGACAGGGTATTGCGGAGGAAGATATCGCCATAGCCACCGAGGCTGAGCACCCCCTCCTGGATCCTGGCCCCTCCAGAATCAATGAGCCCGATGAAGGGGGCCCCGTTTTTCACCGCCAGGTCCATGACCTTGCAGATCTTCTGTGCCACCACCTCCGATAGCGATCCGCCAAAGACGGTGAAATCCTGGGCGAAAAAATAAACCGCCCTCCCGTTGACCCTGCCGTAGCCGGTGACTACAGCATCACCCAAGAATTTCCTGTCGGCGAGGCCAAACTCCGTGGCGCGATGGGTGACAAAAGCATCCATTTCCTCGAAGCTGCCTTCATCAAGGAGGTAAGAGATGCGCTCTCTAGCGGTAAGCTTACCCCGCTCATGCTGAGCTTCAATGCGCTTGGCTCCTCCCCCCAGCTTTGACTCCTCCCTGAGTTTGCCCAGGGCTTCTAATCTATCTTCAATTGCCATTTCCCCTGCCTTTAGTTTGTGATGATAAGCACATTCTTATTTTACCATCCCTTTTCCCCAAAATGCAAGAAAAAGAATATGCAGTTGGAATGGTGATCCTAGTTGGGTGGCGATTTGAGGTCGATTTTTCAGGGGGAGTTGCCCTTTTCTCGCTGGGCGATGGACTCCGCCATCGCTAACAGCTTCTGAGCTCTTCGGGCTTGGGGTATATCGATCATTTTCCCCTCAAGGGAGGTGGAGGCGAAACCCTGGGCTTCAGCGGTGGCAAAGGCCTCCACGATCCTCCTCGCCTGGGTTATCTCCTCCGGAGTAGGGCAGAAGACCTGGTTTACCGGGTCTATCTGGCTGGGGTGAATCAAGAACTTACCCTCAAAGCCGAGGCTTCGGGCAAGCCTCGCTTCTTTAATCAGCCCTTCTTCATCCCTGAAGTTATTATAGGCGGTATCTATTGCGATTACATCGGCAGCCTTGGCAGCGATGACCACCATGGTGCGAGGGATGAGAAGCTCGCTACCCTCCTCAGTGCGCTCCATGCCGGTGTCTAGAGTTAAGTCCTCAGCACCAAAGGCAACACCCACCACCCTGGGGGAGGCGCTGGCGATGTCGAAGGCATTGAGCAGTCCCTTTGCTGTCTCAATCCAGGGGATGAGCTTGATGTGACCCTGCTTGATGCCTCTCTCCATTTCCAATCTCTCGATGATAGCCTCCACCTGCCTTACT
>JADFVG010000182.1 GCA_015222405.1 Chloroflexota bacterium | reverse complement strand
GGCAGGCCGACAGCGGCTCCGTAAGCGCCGGTCAGCGGCAGCCCGATGCCGAACTTCAACTCTGTTACACCTTCTTCCTCCTCTTCGCCCCCGCCACAGGCGGCACCAATGACTAACGCCAGGCCCAGGACTACAATTGCTACAAAAGATAGCCACCTCTTCATCCCCGGCCTCCTTCTCTCTTTAGTGCCTCCTTTAATATAGGCGCTAGTATGCTATCCCCCTGCATCCAGGATGTCAAGGCTTGCTCAATTTGAACCGAGATTTCTCATAACCAACTACTGTGGCTATGTTAGAATCGCTCCGAGCTGTCTGTCATTTGTGGGGGTGTCGTAGCTGGGGGTGAAGATGGGGAGGGAAAGGGGGAGTTATTTCGACTGCGTTTATTGTTATCGCATTGCACTATTCGTCACCTTGTGCAGCCTACGATGTATAATAGAGCAAGGAAAGGAGGAAACTGAGGCATGGATATCGCTGAAGCTATTAATCGGAGGAAAAGCATTCGGGCCTTTAAGCCCGACACTGTGCCACAACAGATTTTAAAGGAGATAATGGAACTAGCTTTGCGTGCCCCCTCCTGGGCGAATACCCAGCCCTGGGAATTTGCCATAGTGAGTGGGAGGAAGTTGGAGGAAATAAGACAAGCCTACATTGAGAAGGCAGAAGAGCTACCCAACCCAGACCTGGCCGCCCCTCGTCAATTTCCCGAACCGTTCGATACCCGTCGTCGTGCTGTAGGCATCAAGCTTTTTGAAATCATGGGAATAAGCCGGGAGGACAGAGAAAGGAGAAGAGAGTGGCAATTGCAAGGTTTGAGACTGTTTGAGGCTCCTAGCGTCATCTATATCTACGTTGACCGATCCTTCTACTTGCAGGGTGATAGCTTGAATGTTTGGCCTGTATTTGATTGCGGTTTGATAGCTGAGAACATTATGCTCCTGGCTACCAAGTACGCGCTGGGGACCATTCCTGAAATACAGGCTGTCTTGTATCCCGATGTATTGAGAAGGATATTGGGAATACCAGATTCCAAGCTTATAGTTCTGGGGATAGCTGTCGGCTACCCGAACTGGGATGACCCTGTAAATCAATTCCAGTCCCAAAGGGAACCATTGGATATAGTAACCAAGTGGCATGGCTTTGATTAGAAGATAGACTGCTAAAGAGGAATAGACCCTACCACTATAAACGAGGATTTAGATTGCACAATTAGCCATCTTGTGTCCTTGATTGACGAAGGGGGAAAGATTGGCAAAAATTCAACTCAGGGGACTACTTGTCTTTGTTCCAGAACGACAATATATGCACTCTGCGCATTTTCATTTGCCAACAACTATTTGCCAACAACTAATTGTGAGCATATATGTACTCGGGTTTGTCAAAATCGCTTCCCATACTCAGGTCATCCAAGGAGACGCTATACACTTCAAATTCCAATTTCTCGAGGTATTCCACAATATCTTGCACAGATTGACCCAAATGCCTCAGGAAATCATGATGGATCTCACAGAATATCTTGACCTTATTTCTTCGTAAGGTCTCCTCAGCTCCCTTAAGGACTAACAACTCGCTGCCTTCGCAATCCATATTAATCAAATCTATTCTTTCCACCTTCTCTTCGTTTAAGTATCTGTCTATAGTGGTCGTGCTCACCATGAACTTTCTAACACCTTCTTTCGAAACCATAGAAGTGGAAAGCCCATCCTCGTAAAAATCGGTCTTTCCCACCTGATTGCTCATTGCCAGTTGAAGAGCTTTCACGTTTTCTAATTTATTAGAAGATAAGTTCTTCTGCAGGATGTTGAAGTATTCAGCAAACGGTTCAAACGAATAGAGCTTGCCTCTTTCCCCGATTTTCTTCGCTATTACTACAGTGGTAATACCTATACTCGCTCCAACATCTATTGCGTTCATACCCTGTTCCACAACCGATTCCAAAAATCTCACTTCCGCCGCTTCGTGGGGATGATCTTTAAGGAAGGCCTTAAAGGCAGGCGAATCGTAAAGAAAAAGCTCCATTCCCCTTACCCTCCGGCAAGGGCCAGATCGACTGCTGCTTCGGCATGAAGACGAGTTGTGTCAAACAACGGAACGCTTGCATCACCAGCCTGGATAAGCAAAGCCAGCTCAGTGCATCCCAGGACAATGCCCTGGGCACCTCGCCCCACCAGACCACTGATAATCTTGACACAGGTGTGGCGTGAAGAGGTTTTGACCCTTCCCTGGCAAAGCTCATCGTAGATGATGCGGTCGACGGTAGCCCGTTCGCCTTTTCCAGGCACAAGCACCTTGATGCCAAGGTGTTCCTCTAATCTCGCTCGATAGAACGGCTCCTCCATGGTAAACTGTGTTCCCAGCAGCCCAACGGTGTGCAGACCGCGCCGCCTGATTTCCTTGCCCACTACATCCGTGATGTGAAGCAGTGGCAGGCCCGCTCTCTCCGACACTATGTCTGCCACCTTATGCATGGTATTGGTGCACAGCACTAAGAAGTCTGCGCCAGCCTCTTTGAGGGCGCTGCCCGCTTCTCCAAGGGCGGCGGCGGCATCATCCCAGCGACCTTCTCGTTGGGCCTGCTCCACCTCAGCGAAATCCAGGCTATAAAGGATCAGGCGTGCTGAGTGAGAACCGCCCAGCCTTTGGGCCACCAACTCGTTGATATGCCGATAGTACTGCGCTGTGGAGTACCAACTCATCCCTCCGATCAATCCGATCACTTTCATGAGCCTACTTCCCCCGTTACGCCTCTATCACGAGTCCTGCTCCGCATTCCAGACATTCGTCAGCAAATAGGCGCTTTATCTCTGACTTATACTGAGTACAGTGACAAGGGCATATCAGAGACAGGCCTGCCAGGCGGTCGAAGTCACGGAAACCGTGAAACCCGCCGATAATGCCATAGACCTTCCCCCATCTTGAAGCAGCATCTATGATTTCTCCCACCCCAGGATGGGAGCACCCCACTATGACGAGTATCCCTTTGTTTGTTTTGAGCGCTAAGGACTGCTCTATGCCTTTAAGCTCACCGGTAGAGAAGACCTCTTCAGAAATCTGAAGCGATCCCGTAACCCTAGTCACCCTTCTTCCCGGGATTGTGCCCCTGAGCGATGCTGGAACGTAGATCTCAGCGTCCTTATTTATCTCTAAGATACCGGAGAGACCTCCGGTATGATCCCCGTGGGCATGCGAGATTACGATTATCCCAATACCCTTTGGCTCAATGCCTAATTCCTTCATATTGTGTAACAATTTGGGACTATCGGCGCCGGTATCAAACAAAATCGCTGGTGCATTCTTGGCTTCTATAAGGGATGAAAAGCCCCAACCTGCTTCTAGCCCCTCTTTGCTCACTTCATTATCATAAACGATCGTGACCTTCACTCTTTTATCCTCCTTTCAAAGTAGATTTTGAGCATACTATGGAGAGAGCTCCCACCAAACATGCGCATG
>JADFVG010000181.1 GCA_015222405.1 Chloroflexota bacterium | reverse complement strand
GCCCTGGCGACGCGTTACCTCTACCGCATTCCGTGTCCCCGCAACATGGGGCGTACTGAAAGGGATAAATTCGTAAAGGATATGGTAAGGGAATTCAAGGCTGACGGAGTTATCGTTCAGCGGCTAAAGTATTGCGATGCCTGGGGTGGCGAGGGCGCTATGATGCAATGGAAGGCGAGAGAAGCTGGCATCCCCCTCATGGTGCTGGAAAGGGAATATCTGATGAGTGCCATGGGGCAGATGAGAACCAGGGTTCAGGCCTTCTTGGAGACTTTAGAGAATCGCTAGAGTGGCATATGAATATGGGCAACAGCGGCAAATTTTGGTGCTCAAGCGCCTTGGGGAGGGGTGAAAGGCCCCTCTGGGGTGCCAAAAAACTGAGGTTATTAGTACACACAGGAGGTTGATTAAGATGGCGGTAATGTGTCCAGACCACAGAGAATTGCTAAATTGGATGGATATGGGGATACCCTTTCTTTCTGGCAACGAGGACCTGAGATACATGCTGCCAGGGATGTTAATGCAAAAGGCTTGGATTGAGAGGGCGCTTAGCGCGGAGGAGGAAGGGAAGAAGGTCGTATACAATCAGTTTAACATGTACGCAGAGTTGTTTAATGCCTTCGATCTAGTGGCCATCCCCCCGGAGATCTGGACGCTGCTGAAAGTCCGTTTGAAGGATGGGTTTGGCATGATTGAGACCATCGATGCCGCCCATGAAGCCGGGATTCACCCCGAGCTCTGTTCCGCTCATAAGTCGGCTATTGGAGACCAGGTATTGGGAGACCGGATACCCCCGCCAGACTTTATCGTTAACCCGAGCTTTCCCTGCGATAACACAAAGATAGCCTATCAGGTCTTGGCCGAGATCACCGGGGCTCCCATGTTGGTCATGGATTGCCCTTATTTTGGGCCTGACACCGATGAGGAAGCTGCCATGGCATACTGGGTAAACCAGGTGAAGGAGCTCATCCGCTTTGTGGAGGAGCAGACCGGTAAGAAGCTTGATCCTGACCGGCTCAAGGAAGTGGTCGAGGAGGCCAATCGTGGCGCCGAGTATGCATTGGACTACGCCTCACTGAGGCAGTTAAAACCCTTGCCCCAGCCTGGTGCGGGGGGTGGGTCGGCCGTGGGTGGCATGAATTTAATGGGGCTCCCTGAATGGACGAATTGCATGAAGGCGCTGCTCGACGACATCAAAGACCGGGTGGCAAAGGGGAAGACGGCAGTCCCCGAAGAGAAACTGCGGCTGAACTGGTTCTACTTGCATGCTTTCTACGATTTCGATGTTTATGAATGGCTTGAGCGTGAAAAAGGGGCGGTGTCGCCGGTTACTTTCTCGAATTACGATCGCCTTGAGGTCGTCGACACCTCCTCTACGGAAAGCATCATCAAGGGTGTAGCCAAGAGGCTGCTGCAGTTCCCCATGGGGAGACAGGGCACCGGCTCGTCAGATATTTACATCAACGACTGTATTGATGCGGTCAAACGATGGCAGTGCGATGCCGTTATCCTCTCCGGGCATGCGGGCTGCAAGTATATTCGCGGGCTCCTTGGCCTGCTAAGGGATGAGCTTCGGAAAATAAATGTTCCTCTCCTCGTGTTCGATGAAGATACCTTCGATCCTAGGGTGGCACCCCCGGAGGAGTTCCGACCGAAGATTGAGGACTTCGTGGACATGGTAATAGCAAACAAAGAAAGAGAGAATGGATAAAGGGAAGTTATCAGTACAAAAGGAGGGTTGATAAAATGGGAGAAATGTGTCCGGACCACAGAGAATTGCTAAAGATGGATGAGTTGTTGATTAGCGTTCTTTCTGCAGACGAAGATAATAAATGGCGTGTGCCAATGTTGAAAGTTGTAAAATATTGGGTTGAGAAGGTGCTTAGCGCGGAGGAGGATGGTAAGAAGATCATATATAACCAGTTCAATACGTTTGCAGAGCTGTTTAATGCCTTCGATCTACGAGCCGTTCCCCCTGAGATATGGACGCTGCTAAAATGCCAAGCGAAAGATGGGTATGGCATGTGTGATTCTATCGATGTCGCCCATGAAGCCGGGATTCACCCTGAGCTTTGCTCTGCTCATAAGTCGTCGATTGGAGACATATTAAGGGGAGACCAAATACCTCCCCCAGTGGCGCTCATCAACCCGAGCTATCCCTGCGATAACACCAAAATAGCCTATCAGGTTATAGCCGAGATCACCGGAGCCCCCATCTACGTCATGGATTGCCCTTATTTTGGGCCTGATACGGATGAGGAGGCCGCCGTTGAATACTGGGTAAACCAGTTCAAAGGGCTCGTCTCTTTTTTGGAGGAGATTAGCGGTAAGAAGCTGGACCCTGACCGGCTCAAGGAAGTGGCCGAGGAAGCTAATCGCGCCGTCGAGTATATATTGGAAGACCAGGAAATGAGGAAGTTGAAGCCCTGCCCCACGCCTGGCTTGGGTTATCAATGGACTATTGGTGCCGATAGTCTAATGGGGCTTCCTGAATATACGGAGTGCGTTAAGATGATGCGCGATGAAACCAAGGAACGGGTAGAAAAGGGGAAGACGGCGGTCCCCGGGGGAAAAGAGAAGCTAAGAGTAAACTGGTTTTACTTGCATGCAGCGTACGACATGAATGTTACAGACTGGCTGGAGGCTGAAAAAGGAGCATCGTCGCCGGTGACCTTCACCAGTTACGCTACATTTGAGCCAATAGATACCTCATCTACGGAAAGCATCATCAGAGGGATGGCAAGAAGGATGCTGACCTACCCGATGGGGAGGCAGGGCACTGGTTCGTCAGATATTTACATCCAAGACTGTATCGATACGGTCAGAGGCTGGGGATGCGATTGTGTTATCCTCTCCGGGCATGCCGGTTGCAAGTATCTCAGGGGGGCTTTTGGCCTGTTTAGGGACGAGCTTCGAAAGATAGGAGTTCCCCTCCTGGTTTTTGATTGTGATACCTTCGATCCCAGGGTAGCACCCGTCGAAGAGTTCCGCCCGAAAATTGAGGAGTTCGTGGACATGGTAATAGCAAGCAAAGAAAGAGCAGATGAATAAAGGGAGGTTTATAGTATGATCGTTGCTGGTTGTGATGTTGGCTCTACCACGGGTAAAGCCGTAATCATGAAAGACCATACCATTGCTGCCTATACTATCATGGAGTGTAAGCCAAGGCCGGAGGAGACTGCCCGTATCGCTATAAATGAAGCGATGGAAAAAGCAGGCCTCTCCTCGGTGGAAGAGCTGGATTACATCGTGGGCACAGGCTATGGCAGGCTAAAGATTCCCTTCGCCAATGACAATATCTCGGAGATAACCTGTCATGGCGTGGGAGCTTACTGGCTGCGTAACTCGGTAAGGACCATCATTGACATCGGGGGTCAGGATCTGAAGGTCATCGGGCTTGACGATAGCGGTAGGGTGGCCGAGTTCGTCATGAATGATAAATGCGCTGCCGGGACAGGAAGGTTCCTGGAGAATATGGCTCGGGTTTTAGGGTTGACCCTGGAGGAATTATCGACCATATCCCTGAAAGCGACAAAAACGACGGCCATAAGTAGTCAATGTAGCGTATTCGCCGAGTCCGAGGTCATAACCTTACTCAATTTGGGTGAGGAAATAGGCAATATCGCCAAAGGGATCCATGAATCGATAGCGAGTAGATTGTCGACCTTGGTAAGAAGGGTTGGCGCCAGGAAAGACATTACCATCGCCGGCGGCTGCGCCAAGAATGCGGGATTGATCGACGTTCTGGAAAAGAAATTGGACACTGATATAATAAGGCTCCCCGAAGACCCCCAGATTATTGGAGCCATCGGGGCGGCGTTACTAGCAACAGAGAAGTTGGAGCGAAGCGCGTCGTTAAAGTCGGCAAAATAGAAAGTTGGCGAAGATCCCACACAAGGGCCTACCTTATAGAGGAAGGACGACGTTGGCTGTGAGCAGGAGATGGTGGCATGAAGGCGTATGAGATACACCTAACCAGGGTCCGGGAATATATAGCGGAAAAGAGAAGGCAGGGGAGACAGATCAGGGAAATAAGGTGTGATACCAAGGATGAAAAGCTTGTTCACGGCCTGCCAGTTCGCATCGGTCCCCAAGAGAAAAGAAACATAATACTGAAGGAAGATACCTTCGTCGAATTAGGAAATCCCAGCGTCGCCGCCTGTGCCTTTGTGATATGGAGCGATGATCTCTCCTGTGTTGAGGATGGACGCATTACCTTGATCGGCGCTGATATCCAGGAAAGTGAGGGCAAAAGCCTCCCTTTCGGCCAGGTGATAATAGTCGGTGGCACTGAACTCAAGGAAGAGCATCATTTAGAGCTGGAGAAGACCCAGTACACATCGGATCAGATAGAGGGCTACATGCTCAGAAGCGTACCGCGGCGGGTTTGGAGCAGGGTTGGCAAGGAGGCAGCAGATAGGGGTTTTTCCTTCGAAACTCTAGGCCGGGCATTAATGGCGAGCTTCAGATGGAAACACCCCTTAGTCCAGGCCACTGAGGTTGTTTTCGTTACCTCGAGCAAGGAGGACGTGAATCAGTTAGATGGTATCGCCGCGGATGTGCGCAAGTTCAGTGGAGAACTGAGGAAACTGATAAGACAGGACGATGGCACCTATGAGTGCACTGAGTATAGCTGCGCCACTTGCGACGAGAAAGCTGTGTGTGATAGCATCAGGGAGTGGGTCACCTTACGCCGAAAAAAGGCCGCTGAAGCAGTGAGGAAAGCTCGCTGATCGATGGGCGAAGGGAAAGGACAGAGCAATACATGGGTATGAACCAGATTTCATCATCTACAAAGTCGATTGCCATGTGCGGCAAAGGCGGGGTGGGAAAGACAGCCCTTACCGTGCTCCTAACTAAGGTCCTTGTTGGGAGCAATGGCAAGCTCTTAGTCGTCGATGCTGACCCGGTAGTAGGTTTGCCTCAGGCCCTGGGAGTGAGCGTAGCCAAGACTATGGGGGATGTTAGCGAAGAAATAATCAGAGCAGCGCGTACTGGGGGCAAGAAGGAAAAAATCGAAGTAGTAAACATGCTCGATTACATGATTCTCGAAGCCCTCGTCGAACTGGATGGATTTGCCCTGCTGGCAATGGGGAAACGGGAGGGAGCGGGATGCTTTTGCCCCGTGAATGACCTTCTGCGGGATGCCATAGAATCCCTCTCCGGGAGCTTTGATATCATTATCATCGATGGCGAAGCTGGTGTGGAGCAAGTAAATAGGAGGGTGATCCGCAAAGTTGATAAACCGTTAATTGTAACCGATGCCACGATTAGAGGCATCCAGACCGCTTCCCTCATCAATGAGGT
>JADFVG010000180.1 GCA_015222405.1 Chloroflexota bacterium | reverse complement strand
CTCTTCTACTTCCCTGACAGCTATCCCGATTGGGGTTCAACGCAGTACTGGATTGTGGGCATTGCCACCAGCCTCCTCTTCTTTGCCTCGGTGGTGGCCCACGAACTGGCACATAGCGCTGTTAGCATCAGGAGCGGCATCCCGGTAAAGAGCATCACCCTCTTCATTTTCGGCGGCGTGGCCCACATAGCACGCGAGGTAACACACCCCGCCAGCGAACTAAAAATGGCTGCCGCTGGCCCCCTGTGCAGCCTGGCACTTTGTGGCTTATTTGGTGGTATATGGTGGATAAGCCAAGACTTCAGCGTCCACCTGTCCGCTCTAGCCGGGTGGCTGGCGATAATTAACGGCATGCTCGCCGCCTTCAATATGATACCCGGCTTCCCCCTGGATGGGGGCAGGGTGCTGCGCTCCATCGTGTGGATGGCTACCGGGAACTATATGCGATCGACACGAATTGCCACGATGGCCGGCTACGGCACCTCCTATCTCTTTATCTTCGGCGGCGTCGTCATCTTCTTCGTCTGGGGCTTGCTTAATGGGCTGTGGCTGGTCTTTATCGGCCTTTTCCTTAATAGCGCAGCTAGATCGAGCTACCGCCAGTCTATGGTCCGCGATGCTCTCAAGGGGTTTGTGGCAAAGGATGTGATGACTACGAACCTGCCCTCGATTCCCCGCAACCTCACCATCAAGGAACTGGTTCAAAGTCAGTTTCTCATCAGCGGCAGTCCGTGCTTTATGATTGCCGATGGGGAAAGATTGGAGGGGATTTTGACCCTCTACCAAATAAAGGAAGTGCCCAGGGAAGATTGGGACATTACCACCGCGGGGCAGGCGATGACCCCGATGGAAAAACTGAAGGCGGTCAAGCCCAGCGATGACGTTATCAGCGTGCTGGAGCGAATGGAGGAGGAGACTCTAAACCAGGTAACAGTGGTAGAGGCGGGGAGGATGTTAGGCCTCATCCTGCGCGAAAATGTGATCCAGTTTGCCCAAAGGCTGCAAGAGTTACGGACTTAAGAGTTCTTAAGCTGGCAACAAATCCTTTTGGTCTGTAATGCGCCAATATTTCTCAAGGTGGGAACCTTGGACAGAAAAAAATTAAAGGCCACGGTGACAAAAGAGGTGGAGGCTCGCCAGGAGGAGCTTATCAAGCTCAGCCTCAGGATTCACCAAAACCCAGAATTAGGATTCCAGGAGGCGAAAGCATCCCGGTGGCTAACCTCCTACCTTAAACGAAACGGCTTTAAGGTCGAAAAAGGGATTTGCCAGTTGGCCACAGCCTTCAGAGGGGAATACGGAACGGGGAAACCGAGGATTGCGCTGCTTGCCGAATACGATGCCCTGCCCAAGCTGGGACATGCCTGCGGTCACAATATAATAGCCGCCATCGCTGTCGGTGCCGCCGTTGCCTCAAGGGGCGCTATTGACCAACTGGGAGGCACTGTTTTGGTTATCGGCACCCCCGCTGAAGAGCTTCATGGGGGCAAGGTAATCATGGTCAAGAGGGGCGCTTTCGATGATGTAGATGCCGCCATGATGGTGCATCCCAGCGTGCTCGACATTGCCAGCATCCGGGCCCTGGCCTGCATCGGCCTGGAAGTGGAATTCTGGGGCAAAGCAGCTCATGCCGCAGCCCACCCCGAGGGGGGGATCAATGCCTTGGAGGCCATGCTCCAGGCCTTCAACGGAATCAATTCCCTGAGACAACACATCCGGGATCGGGCCCGCATCCATGGTATCATCACCCATGGGGGAGAGGCGGCAAATATCGTCCCCGCCTATACTGCGGGGAGCTTCCTCGTGCGCTCTGAGGATGAGGCCTATCTTGATGAATTAAAGGAAAAGGTGCTAAACTGTTTCAAGGCAGCTTCCCTGGCTAGTGGGGCTCGCCTGGAGTATAAGTGGTCGGAGGTATATTACGCCCCGCTGCGTATTAACCTGGCTCTGGCAGAGTTGTTCACCAAAAATATGGAGGCTCTAGGGCGTAAGGTGGCACCACCCATGAACCAGGCTTTCGGCAGCACCGACATGGGCAATGTCAGCGTCGTGGTGCCCAGCATTCATCCTATGGTAGCCATAGCACCCGTCGAGGTTCTAGCCCATTCGCCGGAGTTTTGCTCCGCCGCTGCTTCAGAAACGGGACACCGGGGGCTTATAGACGGAGCGAAGGCTTTGGCCATGACCGTGGTCGACCTGATCGCCGAGCCTGAGGCCATGAACAGAGTCAGGGAGGAATTCCTCGCCCAAGGGTAAAGGGTAAGATAACGAATTGTTAGGCACCACACCGTCAAGGTGAACACAATGGCGACAGATCCGAAGAAATGGGTTGAATATGAGCCTGGTACTCCATGCTTTGTCGGTGGATGCGACCGGTCTGCTGAATATGAAGTCTACATATACGATTACTACCCACACATCCCCGAAGAGTTCTTCGAGCAAGACTATACGTGCCCATTCCTATGTGAAATTCACATGACGGAGAACGAGGCCAACGCCGAAGGTCGTCGTGTTCCCAGAGGATTCGTCCTCTACCCATATACAAACCGCCATCATGCGCAAGGCTACTCAAAGTATGCCCCCATCTCTCAGGTCTATCCCCTTCTCCTCGACGCATCAGAACAAATAGCAGTCCCCCAGTTAATTCTCGCATATCAGGAAGTCAACGAAGAATTGATTCGCTATCTTGCGAGCCACCCTCGCCTTCTCTATAACCTAGATCCTCGGCAGTTTGAGAAGCTGGTCATGGAGATATTCCGTGACAAAGGCTTCGATACCGAATTGACACCGCGCACACGTGACGGAGGAAAGGATATACATGCTGTGTGCAGCACTTCACTCGGGTGCTCGTTGTATGTCATAGAATGCAAACGATACGAATCGTCCCGTAAGGTAGGGGTAGAAGCAGTACGGGCACTCTACGGTGTCGTTGAAAAAGAACGTGTGACGAAGGGAATTATCGTCACCACGTCGTCCTTCACGAACGACGCGATCGACTTTGCCACTCCCCTGAAATACAGGCTCAGTCTTCGCGACTACGATGTCCTAACACAGTGGCTCGCTGGATACGGAGATTCGAGGAGGTTACCACCCTTTGTTGATGCCTAACAACTGGGTTTAGCCATCTCTAGAAAATGGTGCTAAAGAACGAAAAATGGAGGTCTACCTCGGTATCGATGTCGGCTCGGTGACCACCAAACTTGCTGTGCTGGATAAGAAGGACCAGCTTATCGATGCTCTCTATCTGCGTACCCAGGGCGAGCCAATCGCTGTGGTGCAGCAGGGCCTGAGGGAGACTGCACAGCGATTACCATCAGACGTCCAGACCAAGGGTGTGGGCACCACAGGGAGCGCTCGTTATCTGGCAGGCGTGATAGTCAGCGCCGATGTGGTCAAGAACGAGGTCACCAGCCAGGCAGTGGCCGCGCTTCACTACTTCCCCGAGGTGCAAACGGTTATCGAGATCGGAGGGCAGGATAGCAAGATCATCATAATCCGCAACGGCATCTTTACCGACTTTGGCATGAACACGGTGTGTGCTGCAGGTACGGGAAGCTTCCTCGACCAGCAGGCATCACGGCTAAACATGAGGATCGAGGATTTCGGGGAGAGAGCGCTTGAGAGCAAAAAACCGGTGCGCATCGCGGGGCGGTGCACTGTTTTTGCTGAGTCGGACATGATCCATAAGCAGCAAATGGGGCACCGCAT
>JADFVG010000179.1 GCA_015222405.1 Chloroflexota bacterium | reverse complement strand
TTCCGTGTTTCACTTCGGTGAGATCTCTATTAGGGAAGTGAAGGAGTATCTCAAAGCCAAAGGGTTGACTGTAAAAATGTAGGAATGAAAAGGTCAGGAAAAGTACGGGGAGAGGTGCTTATGCAATGGTAAACGATTATGAAAAAGTGAAGGCCATAGTAGATAGATACGGTGGCAAACACGATAGTGTCATCGCAATACTTCAGGATGTGCAATCGGAATATCATTATCTGCCAGAACATACTCTAAGGGCGGTAGCGAGCCAGTTGGATCTTCCATTGATACAAATCTGTGGTGTGGCCACCTTTTTTAAGGCATTCAGTTTGAAGCCACGGGGTGAGCACACAGTGACCGTTTGTCTCGGTACCGCCTGCCATGTGCGCGGTGCTCCGGCCGTACTGGATGAAGTGAAAAGGCAACTAGGCATCGAGCCTGGCAACACCACTGCTGACATGCGCTTCACACTGGAGACGGTGAATTGTCTGGGAGCATGCGCTCTAGGACCTATCCTAGTTGTAGATGGTAAGTACCACGGACAAATGAGCCTTGGAAAAGTCAAGAAAGTCCTTAATAGATACAAGAAAGTCCAGAAAGACGGGAGACATGAGGAGCTTAAGGTCAGCAGTTGAACTTGAACAATTGCGGGTCAAAATACTGAGCCAGCGCAAGCCAGAAAAGCCCTGTATCTCAATCTGCGGCGGCACTGGCTGTCATGCGTATGGGTGCGAGGATGTTGCCAAAGCACTCAAGAGCGAGATGAAGCGACAAGGGTTAAGCAAGCAGGTCGAATTGAAAGTGACAGGCTGTCATGGTTTCTGCGAACGTGGTCCACTAATGGTACTGCATCCCCAAAAGATATTCTACCAGCGCGTTAGTCCAGGCGATGTTTCCGAAATAATCGCGGAGACAGTTATAAAAGGCAACATTATCGATAGGCTCCTTTACATTGACCCGGTGAACGAAGAGAAGGCGCAGTCCGAGGAAGATGTTCCCTTTTACAAAAGACAGCAAAGACTTGTCTTTGGCAATAACGGTCTCATTGATCCCACAAACATAGAAGACTACCTTGCTATAGGCGGTTACTCGGCTCTGTCTAAAGTCCTCTTCAACATGCAGCCGGAGGAGGTAATTGAGGAAATCAAGAAATCCGGCTTACGTGGGCGTGGTGGTGGGGGATTCCCCACAGGCAGAAAGTGGGATTCCTGCCGCAATGCTCCGTCTTCGGATGGCATCCGCTATGTCATCTGTAATGCCGACGAGGGTGACCCTGGCGCCTATATGGACAGGAGTCTTCTGGAAGGGAACCCTCATAGCGTCGTGGAAGGTATGGTAATAGGTGCCTATGCCGTGGGGGCACACGACGGCTATGTCTATGTGCGGCTTGAGTATCCACTCGCTCTGAATAACCTTGGCATAGCCTTGGGCCAAGCAAGGGAGTACGGTCTTCTGGGTCAGAACATTCTCGGCTCTGGCTTTGATTTCAATGTGAAGGTCTCGCGTGGTGGAGGTGCCTTCATCTGTGGGGAATCCACGGCACTCATGGCTTCCTTGGAGGGAAGGGTCGGAGAGCCACGCCCGAAGCATATCCACACCGCCCTACAGGGACTTTATGGCAAACCTACTAATCTCAATAATGTGGAGACTTGGGCAAATGTGCCTCTCATCATTAACCGTGGCGCCGACTGGTATTCACAAATCGGCACAGAGGGAAGCAAGGGCACCAAGATATTTTCTCTGGTGGGTAAGATAAACAATACGGGGCTGGTTGAGGTGCCCATGGGCATTACGCTCAGGGAAATTATCTATGACATCGGGGGTGGAATCCCCCGCGGCAAGAAATTCAAAGCTATCCAAACAGGTGGTCCATCAGGTGGTTGCCTGCCTGAGAGTCTCATTGACCTGCCGGTCGATTTCGATAGGCTTACCGACGTGGGATCAATGATGGGCTCGGGTGGCATGATAGTCATGGATGAGGGCACCTGTATGGTGGACATAGCCAGATATTTCGTCAAATTCCTGACAGAAGAGTCCTGCGGCAAATGCGTGCCGTGCCGTGAAGGACTTGACCGTATGCTGGATATTCTCACGGATATTACAGAAGGGAGGGGAAAAGAAGGAGATATTGAGCTGCTGGAAGAGCTTGGCGGCTTGCTAAAGGAGACATCTCTGTGTGCCCTTGGCACTACGGCTTCCAACCCCGTGCTATCAACCATCAAATATTTTCGTGGTGAATATGAGGCTCACATAAGAGAAAAACGCTGCCCGGCGGGGGTATGCAAGGCACTCATAACCTTCATCATTGACGCGGAGAAGTGCACCGGTTGTGGACTGTGTCTCAGAGAATGTCCACAGGAGGCAATCTCTGGAGAGAAGAAAAAACCGCATGTAATCGACCAGTCGAAATGCATAAGATGCGGACTTTGTCGAGACAGCTGCAAGTTTGAGGCAATCATAGTAGCGTAAAGAGGGAAAAGAATGATTGAACTGACTATTGATGGTATAAAGGCAAAAGTAGAGGAGGGAACCACGGTTCTGGAAGCAGCCAGAGAGATGGGCATTATCATTCCAACATTATGCTATCATCCCGGTCTCAGCCCTTATGGCGCCTGTCGGGTCTGCATGGTGGAGGTAGTTAAAGGCGATCATTCGTCGCTTGAAGCCTCCTGTACCCTGCCGGTAGAACAGGGGCAGGTAATTCTTACTAACTCAGAGAAGGTGACGAGAGCTCGAAAGCTAATTGTGGAACTTTTGCTTAGCTCATGCCCAAACTCTAAGACGCTGCAAGACATGGCTGCAAATATGGGCATTAACAAGGTTCGTTTCAAGATAAAGGACAGGGGCTGTATTCTCTGTGGACGTTGTGTGCGCTACTGCAAAGAACAGATGAAATCTGGCGGCATTGGATTTGTTGGCCGCGGCACATCACGGAGGGTAGCAACCGCTTTTGATGTCACTCCCGAAGAATGCCGCAACTGTGGTGGTTGTGAGTGGATATGCCCGGTTTGCGAAAAAGCCTGTATGGCAGACAGCCTGATAGATGGTCTTTGTGGCGGCTGCCAGAACCTAGCACCAGTGGAAACATGTCTCGTATGCACAGGATGTTCAGAGAGTGTTAGCCCGCAGGGGCATAAAGTCTACTAGTAACAAAAGTGCAATCAAGAAATAATGCAATCTGGAAAAGTATAGAAGGAGGTCAGACATGACACTGACAAGGTATAACGCAACAGCTGCTACGTTGAGTAAGAACAGGACGGGTGGCGACTGGTGCCCAATAAGCGGGATGTGCGTCACTTGTGTGGAAGGTTGTATCGGTATGTGCGAAATTGGTAAGAGCGCATA
>JADFVG010000178.1 GCA_015222405.1 Chloroflexota bacterium | reverse complement strand
TCAGACCGAAGCGGGCAACTGCAAGACAGCAAAGCCCGATGAAGACTGTGGCTGCGCTGGCGGTTATCACCGCCCCAACTTTACTCATAGTCTCTATGGCCGCATCGTGCCTGCTGTGGTGCCGCAGCTCCTCACGGAAGCGTGAGATAATAAACAGGCAGTAATCGGTGCCCACACCGAAGATGAGCACGACCAAGAAGGAATCCAGGAGCGATGGTATCTTGACCCCAGCATCGGCGACGTATCCCAGCACCCCTCGGGATATCAGGAAGGCAGCGGCGATGGTGATCAGTGGCACCAGGGAGGCCACCGGCGACCGGTAGATGACGAGCAAGACTACGATTATCAGAATTATGGCGATGAGGGTGGTTCTGTGCGTGCTGTCGATAATGGAGGACATGAAATCGGCCCCGATGCCCGCCTGCCCAGAGAGATGGACCTCAAGCCCGGCTGGTGCGTCCTTGATATGCTCACGGATCGTCTCCACGGCGGCATTGGTTTTGGTCTCGAAGGCTGTCACGTTGAAGTCGACCTGCATCAGCATAGTGGTGTTGTCGGGGCTGACCAGCAGCTGCTCCATTTCGGGGTGATCGAAGATAGAGACGACCTTGTCCACCTCCTCGGGTGCCTGCTCCGAACCAAGCCAGTCTTGCACCCCTTGGGCATAGGACAAGTCCTCGTCTGTCAGGCCGGAAGAGCTGTGGAAAACCAGAACGCTGCTGCCCACAGCAGCCTCGTCGGGAAATTTCTCGGCGATAACCTCCCGGGCGCGAATCGACTCACTACCCATAGGCAGGAAGCTGGTCTCGTCCGCTGTACCCACCTCAGAAAGGGATGGGGCGCACAAGACCATGAACAATGCCAGCACCAGCCAGCCCAGCACAACCCATGTTCGGTTGCGGACAACGAATTTCCCTAAGCTTTCGAACACGGTTTCTCCGAAATAGCGGCTGTATCAAACAGGCTCTCAAGCTGTTCAACAACGGAGAGCCGCCTCATAATGTTCTCTCCCAGCAGAAGCGGAGGGCGGGAAGAACCTGCTTAAAGCAGCAACTCCTTCCCGCCCTCAGGGGGTACCTCCAGGCCAGCGTGATACTAGCTCCCGCAGCTTTGGGGCAGCATCCAGAACAGGTTTGCCATGACCTGGGCACAAGAGATAGAAATCGAGGTTAGAGATTTTCTTTATTGAGGCGCGTGCCGCCTTGCTATCCTCATTGACTATCGGAATATTCCCTTTGAAGACCCTGCCCCAAAGCAGTAGGTCGCCGGTAAAGAGCACTGATCCGTAGAGCAAGCTGATGCTGCCTGCGGAATGCCCCGGGGTGTGGATCACTTGGAGCGGTCCAATGGTTTGACCTTCCTCCAGCAGTACATCTATCTCGGGCGGCTCAAGCTTGCTCCAGACCCTTGTTAGCGTGGAAAGCCATGCCTTCCATCGGGGGCGGCGCGGCGCGCGCCCGAGCAAACAGTCCACATCCGCAGGATGCATGCAGACCCAAGCTCCGGTCAAGCGCTGAAGCTGCGCTGCACTTCCTACATGGTCTACATCATGATGGGTAAGGATGATCCTCTTGAGTTCCCAGGGTTCGTAGCCCAGATTTGCCAAATATTTGACTACCTTTTTGGACTGCCTGGGGATGCCGGTATCAATCAGCGTAAGTTCGGGCTTGGTTATCAAATAGCAGTTGCACCCTCGAACATTCTTAATAAGATGAACACCACTCCATATCTCCATCTTCACCCCTGATCACTACTTAATTAACCACCTCTCTCACGCCCTCAACACCCCAAGCCATAATTGCTGATTCAACCCCCTCAGCAGGGGGCTCCATAGTCTTAGCACCTAAGCCAACGGTCTTTCCATAACCTATTGCAAGATGCGCCTAATAAATGGCAACATCCCCTATCCTGATAGACCCTTCCACGGATCGAAGATGCAGCCATTCAAACACAAGCGGTGGCTTCAGGAATGCGTAAGTGCAGATCAGAGCACCATAGAGCCCACAATAATGGCACTCTATGATGCTCTGCCCATCCGCCTATTTCCTGATTTCACCAGGCAGCCCAAGCACTTTCTTGAGCAACCCTTTCACCTTAGAAGTCCACCTTTCCATGAAAATCACCTCCTTCTTCAAAATGGTCTAGTCATCCTTGCCCTTCTCACCGGCCACAAAGCGGTCTGCGCGCTCGATGAGCTCGTCCACCAGAGTCCGCAGGGCCAGGAGCACCTCCCTCTGCGCACCCCTGACGTGTTTGCCGGTTGTCTCTGGCACAGACGGCTTGGGCACCTTCACATTGATGCGCAGGAGGTCAAATCTCTCCCCCGGGCGCTTCTCATACTCTACCCTCTTTATCTCTTTCGCCACTCTTGTCACCCCCTGTAAATCGTATAATCGAAAGAAACGGAAGATTCAGTCGAAAAAATTTTAGCTCTTGCGCGCGCGAAGAACCGTCACCACATCCAGTGCATATCTACGAAGGGTCTCTAGGTCCTCAGTATTCAGACCATCAAGGGATGCCTCATATCTTTTCACGTAGTCGTTAAGCCGATCAAGGGCTCGGCGAGAGGCTACCTCCACCTGCACCATGCCGGCAACGAGACCGGCGGCCAGGCTCATCCCCAGCTTGGTGGCAGGCGATTCCAGCACCTTGGCCAAGGGGGTTCGCGGCTCGAGGCCATGTTTCACATCTCTCAGGTTGAGCAGAAGCACCGTAATGACCTCGGCACACAGGGCCAATGGCGACTGCGCTTCTGGGATTATATCCATCACCTGGCGCAGCACTCCCTTATGAGCTGAGGCTTTCCCGCTTTGCAGTTTGCTCAACACTCGCGTCTTGAACTGCTCCCACTCCTCATCTCTCTCATCAACTCTTACAAGTAAAGGAGAGCCGGCCTCCAGTGCTTCATCAGTTGGCTGGAAGAGTATGTGGGAACGCCCGGGGCTGGAATCTCCCTTTGGCAAAAGGTATTCCGACAACACTTGGCCCTTTCGCTCTAGGAGACGCAGCATCTCATAGGCACTTGACTTCCCCAACCCGAGTCTGCGAGCCACCTCAGTATAGTGAAGGGGCTGGCGTCTTTCTCGGTAAAGTTCCAGAAGCTTGCTGAGAAAGGACTTTTGTCTAGGAGTAAGTTGCACAGACTTCCTTCCTTCACAATCTGTTTCGGCATTTTCCGAAAAAAACGGAAAAGCTCATTAAAAGCGTAACACTTTTTCTGCTGTTTGTCAAGGGTGGTACCAGGCAAAGCGACGCAGGAAACGCTGGTTATGAAGCTAGGTAGCACACGACGAAACGTCGATTGATAGTGGTGCAAGGCATGTAAAGAGCGGCTTCTCTTTTGTAGCATGTGTCGTGGGGCAAGAACACAACATGGGAGTGTGATCCAACAAATCGCTAGAATGTATCCTAACGTGCTAGCTGGCACTCTCACTTATGCTTCATAGTCACCCGACAGCAACGAGTTATTGACACTCTCCATTTGGCATGCTACTATTTCGCTACTGATTGGCGCAAGGCGAAGGGCCGCTAGCTAATTACTCTCAAAGGGGGAAACCGTGGAAGTAGTAGAGAACCTAGTTAAGACAACTCTCGGTGAAATTGAGAAGGTGCTTAGCACCAAGACTGTAGTAGGGGAGCCGATAACCGTTGAAGGGACAACCATTATCCCCCTGATAAGTGTTGGATTTGGTTTTGGCGCTGGTGGTGGCTCGGGTAAGGGGGAGGCTAAACAAAAGGGGGAGGGCGCTGGAGGTGCCACCGGAGGTGGTGCCTGGGTGAAGCCTAT
>JADFVG010000177.1 GCA_015222405.1 Chloroflexota bacterium | reverse complement strand
CGGCCCTGGATCACGTTCTGCTTTATTTGCTCTATGATGTCATCAGTCATGCTATCCCTCACGATATATATTCAGTCTGGGCAGTATCCCAGGAACCTCTCGAAATATCCTCTCGTTGATCTCGGGGGAGATATGCTCCACCGGACGCTGAAGCAGTTCCTGCAGCTTCTCATGAGCCTGGAGTAGGACTTCGTCCTTGGCCTTATCCCCCTCGAAGGGGTAGGGTAGGGTCACCTCGCCAGAGCGCATCTTGGGGCGAATGTAGCGCACAAAGAGCTTCTGTGAAGTGGGCATCACCTGCCGTATCTGCTCCAGGGATGTGGCGACCTCGGCCTCATCCACCTTGGGTGCCCGGAGCAGGGCTTTCACCATACCGATGTGGGCATCGTCCATTACCGCCTGAACCGGGCAAAAGGTGGCGGTCTTGTCCAGTAGGCCGAAGGCGTAGTGTATGTATTGGGCGCCGCTAAGGGCGACAACTATGTGGGAAAAAAGCTTCTCCACCGTGGCCTGAATGCCGGGTACCTTGACATCAGCCACCCCCGCCGTGGAGTAGCAGGGAAGACCGTAGAAGCGGGCCATCTGGACGCAGTCGACGTTGTATTGGTTGAACTCGGGGACGCCGTAGGAGTCGGCCAGGTCGTCCAGCCCCGCCCTGGTGGGAACACTGCCATAGATGACCGGAGCCCCCGGGTTGATCAGCTGACTCAGGGCGATGCCGCCGAGGATCTCGGCGTTTATCTGGGCCACCATGCCATCCTCTTTGATGGGCGCGGTTGACCCTCCCTGGGGAGAGGCCGAGATGACCACAGGCATCCCTCTTTTCACCATCTCGATGTATTTCTGGGTGGTGTCGTCCACCAGCTGCAGCGGACTCTTAAAGACGCAGGTAATGAAGGAGATGATAGGGTTTCTCCGCAGCTCCTCGTCGCCACCCACGATAATCTCCGCCATCCGGATCACTTCGTCCAGCTTATCCCGGCTGGTTAGACCAGCCATGACATGCTTGGTCATGTTGTTGAGGCAGGCAAAGAACATGTTGACATCCTTGTTTTTCTCAGTGATGTCATCGTCCTGGATGTTCACCGGGCGGATGAAGCCGTCGAGGTTATCCAGGTGCTCACCGAGACGGGCCGCTGTACAGAGATCGGCCAGCATCCCCCGCCGCGGATGAAAGGTAGCTAGCTCGACCTCAACGCTGTGGTTCGTCTTCCTGACGAAGGTCTCCACCCTCATATCCAGCCAGGTGTTAGTCTCCGACCCGCTGGCGAAGAAGACCCGGGGCTCGCTTCCATCCAGGATCAGGCTGTTCTCCTCCCGCCTTGCCCCCAGCTTGACCACCTTGGGAGTCGTCTCCAGCGCACGTAGCACCAGCGCCTCGGGGATACTCACCCCCCATGCCCTGGCCGACGGATCAGCGGTGACCTCGGCCCCATAGCTTGAGAAGATGTCTGCCGCTTCGCGGTTGTAGCATATGATGCCGGGATGGTGCAATATCTCCATCGAGGCCCCATGGATGCGCTCCATCTGGTCCCGGTCGAGCCTCTCGTATATCCTGTGAACTAAAACGCCGTCTCTCGGCATGGTTTACTCCTTTATCGTTCCTCTCCGGTAGTCTTTGAGGTAGCTCTTGCAGAAGGGGTCCCTGCCTAGAACCACCTGTGCTGCCCTGATATGGGCCATCAACCTGGCGTCTATAGGATCCAAGATAACTGAGTCTAAGCCCAGGTACATGGCCATGAGCAGCAGCGCCCGATTTATCGTGCCCCTCAGCGGCAAGCCGTAGGAAACATTGCTTAAGCCGAGGGTGGTCTTGGCCTGGGGATAGCGGGCCTTGATCTGCTCCAGCGTCCTCAGGGTAACCAGTCCCTCGTCAGTATCCACGGAGAGGGGAAGGACCAGTGGGTCGAGAAATATCCTTTCCAAGGGAACCCCATAGGCCGCAGCCCGCTCCATGATACGATCGCAGGCCCTGAGCCGCCCTTCCACATCCCGGGGTACGCCACCATCGCCCATAGCCAAGGCGATGACATCGGCCTGGTGCTCTAGGGTCAGAGGCAAGAGGGCCCTGAGCCTATCATCCTCAGCGTTTACCGAGTTGATCATGGCCGCCTTGCCGGAATAATGTGCCAGTGCTGCCCTTATCGCCTGGGGGTCAGAGCTATCTATGGCCAGAGGCACATCGGTCGCCGCCTGTACCGTTTCGATGGCCCACTTGAGATCCTCAATCTCCTGCTCCGTGCCACGCCCCCTTCCAGCGTTCACATCCAGATAGTTGGCTCCGGCTGACACCTGCTTGTGGGCCATCTCCTGTAGAAAGAGGGCATCCCTGCGGCCTATAGCCTCAGCCACCCGCTTGCTGCTGGCGTTTATATTCTCACCGATGATCAGCATAACGTCTCAATGTATAATTCCTGGTATCTCCTCCAGTATCCTTTGCCTTACCTCATCCGGAAGCCGGTAACCGGGGGCGGTGAGTATCTCCGTAACCCTCTCCTTGGCCCTGGCAGAGGTGTCCCGTTTGCCTTTGGCCTGCCATTCTTCTAGGTTCTCCCTCTCGCTCAAGGTGGGCTGGTAGTGCTCGGTGCGCATGTATTTGCGCGTGTGCCTGGTGGAAACGAAGTGCCCCCCGGGGCCTACCTCTTTGATGAGGTCAAAGGCCAGGGTATCCTCGTCCACCTTTATGCCCTCCACCGCCCGCATCACCATCCCGAGGATCTCATTGTCTGTTACATATTTCTCATAGCTCACGCTGAGGGCGAAGTCAAGCAGTCCAGCGGCATCGTGGATGAAGTTGGCCCCAGCCAGGGCACAGAGCAGGCCTGAGAGCGCTGATTCATAGCCGCACTGGGCATCGACTGTCTTGGCATCGGACATGCCGCCGGTGGCGTAGAATGGAAGGCGATAAAACTGCGCCATCTGAGCCCCGGCGGCATTCAGGAGCCCCATCTCGATGGCACCGGTGATGTATTTCAGATCGCGGAGGTCGGTGCTAGAGGCCACTGAGCCATAGATTACCGGGGTGCCGGGATTCACCAGCTGGCTGAGGCAGACCTCGGTGAGGGAATCCACGTTCTGGATCACGAGGTTGCCAGCCAGGGTTACCGGGGAGGTCGCGCCACATAGGGGCTCTGCGGGAAGTGCCATTGGGATGCCGGCCTTCGCAATGGTCAAAATCATGTCCCCGTATTTCTTATCTATCCTCAGCGGGCTGATGGCGCATATTATCATGGAGATGATGGGCTCTTGGCGCAGCTTATCTGCCGAGCCAGCGATGGTCTCCGCCATGCCGATCACATTCTGGATGCCCTCCAGGGTGTAAACTCCCCCCATTACATGCTTGGAGGTGTTATCCAGGCCAGCAAAGAAGCGGTTGACATCCACACTCTCTGCCGGGACATCGTTGGGATAGGTAGGTAGCACGAAGAAGTGGATGTTTTCTAGGCCATCGACGAGCTTGGCGATCTGCTTCAGGTCGTGGAGAGTGGCTTGTCGCCTTTCTCCCGATGCCATGTCGATGACGTAAAGGGCGGTGCCTCCAGTGCCAGCGTATACCCGTGCTCCACCCAGGGT
>JADFVG010000176.1 GCA_015222405.1 Chloroflexota bacterium | reverse complement strand
GCGCTCCTTAGTCAGCTCCGGGTTAACCACGCAGGTAAGATTGGAAGAGGTCATAAAGCTGTAGATGCATCCCTGATTACAGGCGGTGCACCACCTTATATCCTCGAACTGCCCAGCGGCTGCCTTGTTGGGAAGCTCGGGATCGGCAAGCAACCCCCGGCCGATAGCTACTAGGTCAGCTTTACCCTGAGCCAGGACCTGCTCTGCCATCAAGGGATCGTTGAGCTTGCCGACCACGATGATGGGCACATCCACCGCCTTCTTGACTCGCTCAGCGGCATCGACATTGAGCCCCTTGGGGACGGCCATGGGGGCGACAAAGTAGGTGTATAGATTGACATAAACCCCGGTAGTGATGCTCAAACAGTCGGCGCCAGCGGCGACCAGCACAGGGGCGATGGCCACTGATTCCTCTACCGTGCGCCCGCCAGGTACACGCTCATCGGCACTGAGGCGAAAGACTATGGGGAAATCAGGCCCCACCCTCTCTCGCACCGCGTGCAGGATTTCCATCGAGAAGCGCATTCGGCTGTAAAGGTCTCCGCCATACTTATCGCTGCGCCTATTGGCGTAGGATGACATGAACTGGGCGATGAGGTAACCATGAGCACCGTGGACCTCCACCGCATCGAAGCCGGCCTCCTTGGCCCGGCGCGCCCCTTCCCCAAAGGCGTGGACCATTTCCTCGATCTCGGCTATGGTCATCTGGTGAGGCACGGCCTGGCACAGGGGACAGGGACACGGGAGCACCGACGGAGCCCAGGGTGGTCTTTCCGGGCCAAGCGCCGGAAACTGACGTCCAGGGTGGTGTAGCTGCATCGAGGTCTTGGCTCCAGCGGCGTGAATCCTTTCGCAGAATTGCTTCCAGCTCGGGATGAACTTGTCATCGTAGATGGAGGCGATACCTATCTCACCGATGCCAAAGGCGCTGGAGGGATGGACCTCGGCTACCTCTACGGAGATGAGGGCTGCCCCACCTTTAGCCCGTGCCTCGTAGTATTCGATAAGCCTATCACTGGCAGAGCCATCGGCATTGGCGAGCAGGGTGCACATCGGGGCCATCACCACCCGATTTTTCAATTCCATGGATTTGATTCTAATAGGGGAAAAGAGTTTTTCTAATTTCGGTTCTTGGCCAACCATCTATCACCTCCTTGTATTATGGCAACCATTGCCTTATGTCCTTGCCTTCCTGAACCCTAATGCTCATCATACTTATATTGTCCTACTCACTTACAGGGATGACGCATATAAAACGAAGAACCTCATTGCCAGTATTGGTGAAGCAATGCTCCTCATTTGGGGCAATGAACACCACCATCCCCTCTTCGATCTGCCTTTCATCTTCTCCACATTCTACTGCTCCATCACCCTCCAACACAAACACCTCGTGTTCCCACCAATGTGAATGGAACGGGGTGGAACACCCCGGCGCAACGTGAAACACGCGCATAATGAACCGCGGAGCGCCTTCGTCAGGCCCTATAACTACGCGACGAAGGACACCGGGAGCGTCTTCTGTTGGTGGTGAGTCGAGATAATTACGGACTATCATGCTAGCACCTCCTATAATAGCTATTGATTTGGATCCAAAGCACTATTCCCTGATGGTGCTATTTTAGACCTTTTTGCCGCTTGTGTCTTGCTTTTTCCTGCTTGACCAGTTTTGTCTGCATTGTTATAATTGCAGCACGAAAACGAGTATTTGAACAGGATTCTTAGGGCAAGGTCGCAAGTCTGAATCTCGTTTCCTGCTCGGTAGAATCTGTGGCGACGTAGCCAAGTGGTTAAGGCGGGGGTCTGCAAAACCCCTATGCGGCGGTTCGAATCCGCCCGTCGCCTTTTTCGAACTTGATGTTTGACATTTAGGATCGGGGGAATTATAAAAACCCCGATTTTGTCTATTGGAGGCTTACAGGGCGAAAAAGGCGAAAAAAGCCGAGGTGGCGGAATCGGTAGACGCGAGGGACTTAAAATCCCTTGGGTGGTTATCCCGTGCGGGTTCGAGTCCCGCCCTCGGCACCAAGTTCCCTCATTGCTGAGCCACAGTTTTTGCCACCATATCCTCTGGGATGTTGACAAGGGGTTTCCAGTCCAGGGTATTGACATTTGTCCAGGCTTTGGCTATCCTTTGTCTAGGGTAGGCATCAAATGTCTAGTCAGGGCTTGACAATTGCTGAGGCTGCTGAAGCTCTCGGGCTGTCGGAAAGAACTATCCGGCGCCAGATCAAGAGCGGCAAAATCAAAGCCGAACTGGTGCTTGGGCGCTATGGTGCGGAGTATCGTATCAGCGGGCCGGGCGAGACGGCTGTGGCCCGGCCAAGGGTAGACAAAGCCCCAGCCAGTACCCTAGACAAAGCGCCGACCTTCGCCCTAGACAAAACCCTAGACAAAACGCCAGCCAGTGCCCTAGACAAAGCTATAGACAAAACCCTAGACAAAGCCCTGGACATGGTTAAGGCCTTGCAGCAGGAGAAGGCCGAGCTTTACGCCCAGGTAGCTTACTGGCAGGCTCAGTTTCAACACCTGGAGGAACAGGTGAAGCTGCTGACGGAGGCAAAGCGTCCCTGGTGGCGGCGCTGGCTGAGCCGCAGGCGATGACCGCTGCTGCCTTCTTGGCGAGCTAGTCTCGCTTTTGCCTCTTTTGGGAAGCGCTTGACACCCCCTTATTGCTCCTTTACACTCGGGTGGGGAAAGGGAGGAAATTCATGGCTTGGGATCCTGAGTTTGAGGTTGCCTTTAATCCTAAGACAGTAGCTATAGTTGGGGCACAGAGGAAGCCTCCGCCTTGGGGCGATTTTGTGGCCAACTTACAGCGCGCTGGCTTTAGGGGGCGGATCTACCCCATCAACCCCAAGGCGGAGGGTGGGGAGATTCGGGGTCTAAAGGCTTACCCCGACCTGGCCTCAGTGCCCGAGGCTATTGACCTGGTGATCGTAACTGCCCCTGCCACCGCTGTGCCCGCTGTGCTGGAGGACTGCATTGCCGCCAATGCCAAGAATGTCCATATCTTCAGCGCGGGGTTTGGAGAGACGGGTGAGGAAAAGAGGATAGAGCTGGAACGGCAGATTGGGGAGATTGCGAACAGAGGGGGGCTAAGAATCCTTGGCCCCAATTGCATGGGGCTTCATGTGCCTGCTGCGGGACTGACTACCTGGGACATATTTAACCCCAGGTCTGGTCCTGTGGCCTTCCTCTCCCAGAGCGGTGGGCATGCTGGCGTGTTTACTGGCGACGGCGCTCGGTTTGGCATCTATTTCAGCAAGGCAGTCAGCTTTGGCAATGCTTTAGGATTTGATAGCCCCGATTTTCTCGAATACCTGGCTACCGATCCTGAGACGAGCATCATCTGCATGTATCTGGAGGGGGTCAGGGATGGGAGGAGGTTGACCGAGCTGGTGAGGGAGATAAACAGGACGAAGCCGGTCATCGTGTGGAAGGGAGGGCTGACCGAGTGGGGGGCCAAGGCGGCAGCTTCTCATACCGGATCCCTGGGTGGCGAGAAGGAGATTTGGGATGCCTTCTATCGGCAAACAGGTGCGGTGAGGGTTGATACTTTGGAGGAGCTCTTCGATGTCACCATGACCTTCCTCTACTTGCATCCGCTGCCCAGCAGGCGGATAGCATTGATTGGTGCTGGTGGAGGGAACAGTGTAGCGGGGGCTGATGTCTGTGCTCGGGAAGGACTTGAGCTTCCAACCCTGAGCCAGAAAACGCTGAGGGAGCTGGGAAGCTTTATACCGCCGGAGGGAACGATCGTAAGAAACCCTTTGGATATAGGGATAGTGCTTCGGGATATCGACCTCCTGTTGCGTACCTTGGAGCCGGTGGCTGCTGATCCCGGGATTGATTCCATCATCTTCGCCATGCCCATAGCATTGGTGCTTTCTGGCATGGACCGGGCGGCGGAGGCCAGCCAGGATTCGCAGGTGCTACTATCAGCAATGGACAAACAGGTCCGTAAGGTGCTGGATATCATAATCAAGTTCGACCATGAGAACATCCACCACAAGCCTTTAATCCTGGTTCTTCAGCCAGGGATGGGTCCACCAGTTCCAGGGATGCGGGGGCGGGTGCAGCGGGAGCTGTTTGAGGCAAAGATTCCCGTTTATCTCTCGCTGGAACGGGCGAGCCGCGCCATGGGGAAGTTCATTCAATACCACGAATACCAGAGGAAAGCCAGCTAGATTCAGAGCCAAAGGGCAATGACTACTCTGGAGGCTTGCCCAGGTCTTGGAAAATGGTGTTTGATAGCCGTTTAAGGGCGGAAAGCGCCGTGGGACTTGTCAGGTTGCTGTGAAGGGGAGTGATCGAGATCCTATCCTTGAGCAGCGCCCATATATCAGTGCCCTCCTCTGGTTCCCAGCCCTCCTTTGACTCCCATTCCGACTTGCTGCGAACGATCCAGAAATGTCTCCTTTTGCCGTGTTGCCGCTCTTTGATCCCACTCGGGTAAGCTATGTTGCCAAGCTGGGTGAATTCAATCCCTTGGATCTGATCCAGGGGCAAATTGGGCAGGTTAATGTTAAGCAGCATCTGCCAGGGTAAGGCCTCAGCCTGGATCATCCGTGCCATCACCACTGCCAGCCTGGCGGCGACATCGAAATGAACATTTTCCAGTGAGCCTACCGACAAGGCGATAGCGGGAATGCCGAGGAGGTAGCCCTGAAGAGCAGCACTCACAGTCCCCGAGATAAGGACATCGCTGCCCAGATTTGCGCCCTCATTGATGCCGGAGACCACTAGGTCTATCTGGTCATCGAGGAGTACCCCTAGGGCTAGGATGACGGAATCGGCAGGGGTCCCCTCTACGGCGTAGCACCTGACTCCCCTTACTGGAGACCTTATCTCCCTCACCCTCACCGGCTGATGGAGGCTTACCGATGTGCCCACACCGCTCTGGTCGCGGTCGGGAGCAACCACCACCACCTCACCGACTTCGCTCACTGCCTCGACCAGATGCCATAGCCCGTCGGCATTGATGCCATCATCATTGGTCGCCAGTATTCTCAAGTTTGGCTCTCCAATACTTTGCGGGCTACACTGCCAATTTCCGCTGGGCTCGACGCTATGGCAGCCCCGGCGGCTTTGAGAGCCGCAATCTTCTCACTTACCGTCCCCGAGCTTCCGGTGATGATCGCCCCGGCGTGTCCCATCCTTCTCCCTGGCGGTGCCGTACTCCCGGCGACAAAGGAGACGATAGGCTTGGTCATCTCCTTTTTCATAACCTCTGCTGCCTCCTGCTCTGCTGTGCCCCCGATCTCCCCGATAAGGACTACCAACTTCGTTTGTGGGTCCTTTTCAAAGAGCCTCAATACATCGACGAAGGTAGTGCCGATAAGGGGGTCGCCACCAACCCCGATGCAGGTGGATTGCCCGATGTTCTGCTCCGTTAGCTGTGCCACCGCCTCGTAGGTGAGGGTTCCGCTGCGGGAGACGACGCCAACATTTCCCGGCCGATGGATGTCCCCGGGCATAAGCCCCACCTTGCATTTCCCGGGGGAAATAAGCCCGGGGCAGTTGGGCCCGATGAGACGGGTAGCTTTCCCGTGCAGATAATTGATAACAGTGACCATGTCCTGCGTTGGGATGCCATCGGTGATGCAAACAACCAGGGGGATGCCGGCGTCGGCGGCTTCCATAATGGCATCGGCGGCAAAGGCTGGGGGGACGAAGATCATGCTGACATTGGCCCCGGTCTCTTTTACTGCCCGCTCCACCTCATTGAACACTGGAATCCCATCGAAATCGGAGCCACCCTTCCCTGGGGTGACCCCGGCAACAACCTTGGTGCCATATTCGATGCATTTTCTAGTGTGAAAGCTGCCCTCGCTTCCCGTAATCCCCTGCACCAGAAGTCGTGTATTCTCATCAACAAGAATGCTCATCAGTCCTCCTTATCAAATGGTCAAGCGCCCTTCCTTTGCCGCCACAACCTTCTCTGCGGCATCTTGAAGGTCATGGGCCAAGATCACCGGCAGGCCAGATTCGGCCAGGAGCCGCATCCCTTCATCGACGTTTGTTCCTCTCATCCTAACTACCAGGGGCACCTTTACCTCCACCTGTTTCGCCGCCTCGATCACCCCCCGGGCTACGATGTCGCACCTGAGGATGCCACCAAAGATATTGATCAGTGCCGCTTTAACCTTGGGATCGGAGAGCAGGATGATGAAGGCCTTGGCCACCATCTCCTCGCTGGCTCCGCCGCCGACATCGAGGAAGTTTGCTGGCTCGGCACCGTTGAGCTTGATTATGTCCATGGTGGACATGGCCAGTCCTGCGCCATTGACCATGCAGCCGACATCGCCATCAAGTCTTATGTAGGTGATGTTATGCTGTGATGCCTCTAGCTCCAGCTTATCTTCCTGCCCTGGGTCGCGAAGCTCAGCGTAATCTCGATGGCGGAAGAGGGCATTGTCGTCCAGGTTGAGCTTGGCATCCAGGGCCAGCAGCCTGCCATCAGCGGTAACCACCAAGGGGTTGATCTCTGCCAGGGAGCAGTCCTTCTCCGCAAAGGCTTGATAGAGGTTCCCTATTAGCTGGGTCGCTGGCCTTATCTGCTCTGGAGCCAGATTCATCCCATAGGCGAGCTTTTTCCCAATGAAGGGCTGAAACCCGGCCACCGGTTCGATGTAGGCTTTGATGATCTTCTCCGGTGTCTTGGCTGCCACCTCTTCGATATCCATGCCACCGGCTTCACTGGCCATAATCACCGGAAGTCCCCGAGCGGAATCGATGACGATGCCGAGGTATAACTCGCGCTCAATTGGCACCGCCTCCTCGACCAGAACCTTTTCCACCGGCACCCCTTGGGCCGAGGTCTGATGGGTCACCAGCTGCCTACCAATCATCTCCTGGGCCAGTTTTTCTGCCTCATCGGCGGAGGCAGCGGTCTTTATCCCCCCCGCCTTGCCTCGGCCTCCGGCGTATACCTGGGCCTTGATTACCACCTTCCCTCCCAGTTGAGAGGCGATGTCCCTTGCCTCCTTGGGCGTGGCTGCCACCCCTCCCCTGGGCACGGGGACGCCATGCTTGGCCAGGATCTCTTTGGCTTGATACTCATGAATCTTCATGTTCTAACCCCTTTTTCGTACTATTCGATAGGCCCTTCCATTTGGAAGCTCGCCTTATGGTTCTGATGTTCTGGTGCTCCTGACTTTATTGGGTTTTTGCTGCTCCAGCTTTGGTAGCCTAATGTTCGAAAAAAACGGAGGGGGTGGGATTCGAACCCACGGTCCCGAAACTCGAGACAACGGTTTTCAAGACCGCCACCATAAACCGCTCGGTCACCCCTCCTAGCTTCAAATTTTACCCCAAACCCCGCCGAAAAGGCGACATTGCCGACATTTTGCCGACATTTGCTAGCCAATCCCAGTCGGTGACACATCGACCGAAACATCCTGTAGCCCTTCTTCAAACCGGCGGGCTGCGGCCTCCTGCAGCCCCGGCAGGACATGGGAATAGGTGTCAATCGTTATCGCTATGCCGCTGTGGCCCAGGCGCTCGGAGACGATCTTTGGATGGACCCCCTGCCGCAACATGAGGCTAGCGTGAGCGTGCCGCAGGTCGTGGAGCCGAACCCCGTGCAGTCCAACCGCTCGGGCTATCGTCCGAAAAGCTCTTGAAACGCTGTCAGGCCGCAGCGGTGTGCCGTCTGGATGTGAGAATACCAGATCCGCTGGCCCTAGCGTTTTCCCAAGCATTTTTCCACTATCTTCTTGCTTTGCCCGGTGCTGTCGAAGCAGGATCGCCAGTGACGGTGATAGGGCTATCTGGCGCCGCCCCCGTCTGCTCTTGGGCTCCCTGAAAACATATTGCCCGTTATGAAGTTGCTGCAGGGTTTGCACCACCGACAGAGTGGCCAGGTCTAGGTCAAGATCGCACCACCGCAGGCCAAGCAACTCACCGCGGCGTAGCCCCGTATAGAGCGCGGTAAAGAGAACAGGATAATATGGCGTCCCCTTCGCCGCATCCAGCAGCCTGAGCACATCGCTTGGCCCTATCATGGTTATTTCCCTATTACGCGGACGGGGTGTGTCAACGGCCTCGCCCGGGTTCCGCCCAATGATACCATGCTTAACGGCGTGTCTCAAGGCTTCGTAGAGAACTCTGTGGTGATGGTGAACTGTCCGTGCGGATAGCCCACCTTTGCCATCCCGGCGCCCCGACTCCAGGGCATCGGCGTAGTACTTCTGAATATGCTCAGGTTGCAGGGCTGACAACCGAACCAAACCCAGGGCCGGGATGAGGTGAAGTTGCACGATCTCTTCATACCGCTCACGCGTTCTGGGTGCAGTATTCGTCGCCACATAGCCCTGGAGCCATTGCCCCAGCCACTCCCCCACAGTCAGATGCTTGGGCTTGACATAGCTGCCGTTATCGATGCTGACCAGCAACTCGGCCAGGCGCCGCTGGGCGTCCTTCTTAGTGCCATGAACCGTCACAAAGCTCCTTCGGCGTTTCCCGGTCGATGGAACATCGATGGTCACCTCCCAAGAACCTTTAGATCGCTGTCTAATATGTCCCCTCATCGTGTCCTCCTTTCTTCCTTTGGTAGATGTATGTATTTCACAGCCCTCACGCAGGGCAGAGATCACAGCGGGTGCGAAGTATCAGGGGGCGCAGTGACATGGGATCCAACATTTCTTCAATTTCCGCCGCCTTTTTCGCTATTATTGGAAGCTGTTGCGCTATCTCGCGCACGTTATACCCTCTGCACAGGATATCAGTTGCCTGACCGCAGACAGTCGCTACCGCATTGGCCACGTCCTTATTCGTGAACTCAAGGGGTAGGACAATCCCCTCAATTTTTACACTGAACCGCCCTCCAAGCTCAGGCATGGTCCCGAATTGAACGCGAGCATGGTCCAGAGCGCCTGCCTGTATGTGTACCCATGTGGCTTGGATCACCCCTTTAAGCATCTGTCTTTTGCCCTCAAAGATGCCGACCGAGCTATCGATCCTTTCTAACAAATCCGGCATAGTGGGTATGCCATCCAGAAAGTTACTTACCACCTCGTTGGCTTCTTCGCGCAACCGTGCCAGAGCCGTGACGCACCTGTTCCACGCCGCAGATGCTGAGTATCGCGGTGAATTCATAGGTTTTGTCGAGAGTCTGCGGACCGCTCGACTGGTAGCCCCTACTCCAAGGATGATTTTCCTTTACAAGCGGACAAAGCTATTCGACTCCCTGTATCATATGCACGATGTCAGCTCACCAAGCAAATCGGTATTTTTGAATTTGGAGGTAAAATTGTGACGGACAAAACCAAGATCGTCGAACAGACAAAAGCTGCTTTCGATTTCATTGAAAGACTCTACATCGAGACCTCTTATCTTATCAAATAAGTGGAAGGGGTTTTAGCTGAGGAACCGGAAGACTTCATTATTGGTAGGCCAGCCGGCTACAATGTGACCACGAGGAGTTCTGCAGGATTGGAAACTGCCTATGTCAGACTCTGGTTGAGGACAAAGCTCTCGGTCTTTTTCATACCGAAAGCGGGAACCCATCTCGAACGAGGGCAAAGCCTTACCAAATTGGAACCAAACTTGAGAGTGCTCTATTTTAGGTTCTTGCTTCGCGGCAAAGATATTGCTGAACCCACGGTCTATGGTGGTGTCCTGTTCGATATAGCAAAGAAGCCGACCGTGAAATGGATAAGCAAGTTCGAGCATATTATGGGACATATTGAGTACAACGACGAGAAGGTGTTCAGGAACCCCAACCAAATTGAGTATGAAGATTCCTATATCAATCTCAAAGGCCGATTGGTCTCAACCAACCTGTACGACATCAATGACAGCGAAGCAATCATGGACAAGCTGGTAAACCCTAGTCTGAGCCTGTACCGACCCTAGGCCAGAGCACCCCCATCTTCCATGTTGGTACCTCGCTTGCTCAATGCACTGCCTACTGACCACTCGGACAGCGCAATCTAGGCTTAACAGAAAGCCATTTCGTGTGATACTCCGTTTGGTAGTTATTTCCCAACATACTTCAAAGAGATGACGCAGGGCAATTAGCTAAGCCATTTTCAGTATGATTCCAATGGGGCAGTGGTCAGAGCCCTTCACTTCGGCAGAAATAAATGCCTTCGAAACTGATGACAGTAGATTCTCTGAGACAAACAAGTAGTCAACTCTCCAGCCCACGTTTCTTTCCCTTGCCCTTGACTTCAAATCCCACCACGTATACTGACTTGGCTCCTTATTGAACTGGCGAAAGGTATCAATAAAGCCATGAGCAACGAATTTATCCATCCAAGCTCTCTCAATCGGTAGGAATCCTGAAATGTTTTCGTTCTCTTTCGGCCTGGCCAAGTCTATTTCCTTGTGAGCAGTATTGAAATCGCCGCAGATGATCAGTCTTTCACCACTTGCTTTGAGCGGCTCCACAAACTGGAGGAAAGCTTCGTAAAAATCCATCTTGTATCTCAATCGCGACTCATCTTTCTTCCCATTTGGGAAATACACGTTGAAGAGAACGAATTCAGGATATTGTGTGATTAGGACTCTTCCCTCAATGTCGAATCGCGGGACGCCGAAACCGTTTTGAACTCTGAGTGGCTCCTGTTTTGTGAAGGTGGCAACTCCACTGTAGCCTTTCCTTTCAGGATAGCTCCAGTATGCGTAATAGCCATGTGGTTCTCGTACGTCCTTGCTAAGCTGTTCGGGATGGGCTCTTGTTTCCTGAGCGCAGACGATGTCTGGCGATCCCCGCTCCAGCCACGTCAAGAAGCCTTGCTGGCTTGCTGCTCTAATTCCATTGACATTCCAGCACAATATCTGTACTTCTTCCATGACCGCTCTTCTCTTAACTGGGTTCGACTGTGATTGTCCTCCCAATCGGCATCACTGGACTCAGCCGGATAGTCCTTTAACTCATTATACCATGCCAAACTCAACTCAGTGAGGCAATGAGACTGCATACTAGTAAGCCTGCTGTTGATAGCACTTTCATAGCCATGACGCTAGCCGAACATTAGCCCAAGAAGGCACCAGCCCCTGTAGCCGTTATCCTCTCCACCCTGCTGCATTTCCTGTTTGCTTTAAGGCTGTCGCCTGCGCTCTCCTTGACTTCATATGGCCGAATGTGTTTAATTCCACATGTAAGCAGGCAAATAATGTCTGAGTCTACTGGGCGCAACATTTGCACCAAGAGGGGAAGCAGTGTCAGAGAAGGATGAAATCAAAGAAAAGATAAAGAGAATCCATGACGTTCTGCCCAAGCTGGACGACCAGCTCTGTGGCTACAAGACATGCGGACAGTTCGCGAGGGCGGTAGCGGAAGGAAGGGCTCCATGTTACGGATGTGTGAGCGGTGGACGTGAGGTCGCCGAGAAGGTATGCGACATCATGGGAATGGAAGTTCCCGAGAGAATCCACGAGGGCTATCCGGCGCACCGTCCAGTTGGAGCACCTGGTACGCGGATGGGTATGGGGCGAGCCAGGGGCGTCGCTAGAGGTCCAGGTAGAGGTATGAGCCGCGGCGGCCGTGGCATGGGCAGGGGCTTTGGTCGGCGAATGGGCCAGCGCGGACGGTGATGGCCCTGAGGTAATGTGGTGGTAGCTGTCCGGAGATTGCAGGCCTGGGTTCCACGACCCGGCTCGGTGTGAGGAGAGACCGCATGGGCTTCGATGACTCCAAGGCAAAAATCGACATGACGGGAATAGAAGAGGTTCACACTGAGAAAGTTGTGGAATATATCAACAATCCACGGAACCTTCAGATAATGCAAAACTACGACGGCAGGGGAGAGAAGACCGCCAGAATTCGCAAGCAGATGGTGACCATCATCTGATCCACGCCTACGGGAGCGTTTTGACTGAGATGATCAAAGGAAAGACAATAAGGGAAGCTTTGTGGATTCGTCCAGAAGAGATTTCAGAAGCTCTCGATCTGCCCGAGACTGGATATGGGGACTGGTTCAAGAAGACTCTGCTAGAGGCCGCCAACAACTATAACGTCTACAAAGCGGCTCCTTGGAAAAAGCTCTATGATCATCAGCAGGGTTGAAAGATGATCCGTGCGGTGTCTCACAGACTGGCTGGAGCACGCTGTGTGATACACGGCTGATGACATGATTCGTGCGGAAGGTCTAAAGTTAGGAAGTGCCGTCACATGGCTATTGACGAGGAGCGCTGACCGGTGAAAGAAGCGATGCTATACGAGCGCCGCGATCGAAAGCGCGTCAGGTGCTTGCTCTGCGCCCATCACTGCCTTATCAGCAATGGAAAGAGAGGGTTGTGCCTGGTGCGCGAGAATCACGGAGGCATACTCTACACCCAGGCATACGGCAAGAGCATATCTCAAGGGATAGACCCGGTGGAGAAGAAGCCATTATACCATTTCTATCCTGGTAGCAAAGCCTTCTCTATAGCCACCGCTGGCTGCAACTTCCATTGTCGTTTTTGCCAGAACTGGCAGATCTCCCAGGTGCTGCGCGAAGGGGGCTCTATTTTCGGTGAGGAGCTTCCGCCAGATAAGATAGTCGCTCTGGCCTGTGAAAGCGGGTGCCAGAGCATAGCTTACACCTACACCGAGCCTACGATATTCTTCGAGTACGCGCATGATACTGCCAGGCTTGCCCACCAAGCCGGGCTAAATAATATCTTTGTTACCAATGGCTATATGACCCGGGAAGCCTTGCAGGTTATCCGACCCTACTTGGAAGCAGCTAACGTAGACCTCAAGAGTTTTGACGACGCTTTCTACCGAAAGTGGGTAGGGGCCAAGCTCCAGCCCGTGCTTGATACCTTGAAGCTGATGAAGGAGCTTAATATCTGGCTTGAGGTTACCACACTAGTTATTCCCACCCTAAGTGACTCGGAAGATAATCTGCGCCAGATAGCTTCCTTCATAGCCCAGGAGTTGGGAGTGTCCACTCCCTGGCATGTGAGCCGCTTCTATCCCGCTTACGAGCTGGAACACTTGCCTCAGACACCTATTGAGGCCTTGCGTAAGGCACGCGAAATTGGGCTTCAAGCAGGGCTGCGCTACGTATATGAGGGCAACGTGCCGGGGAGTGATGGGAACGGTACCTTCTGTTACAACTGTGGCCATCTACTCGTGCGTCGCTCAGGCCACGTGATTTCCGAATACAGGATACAGGCAGGGCATTGTTACAACTGCGGGGCTGAGGTAGACGGGATCGGCATGTAGCAGGCAATGGGGAGGCGCATAACCAAGAGTGAGGAGGCCAGCTGTGACAGGCGGAGCCAGTGCAAACAGCTGATGCAGAAAAAGGTAACCAAACGGAGTCCTCAAAGTGGCTTGGCGACGGAATTCAAATGCTACCGCCTTTGGTGAAGGGCCTCGCAATGCTCAAATTATGCTTGTGGGACAGAATCCCGGAAAAGAGGAGGTCAAACAGCGAAGGCCCTTCGTGGGAAGGTCGGGAAGGTTCCTGAACGGAGTTCTGGAGGAGATCGGGCTTGAGCGGGATCAGTTGTACCTCACCGGTGTGGTAAAGGAACCGACACCCAACAACAGGAAGCCCACAGCGGCAGAGATAGAACGCTGGATGCCCTGTTTGGTGGCTGAAATAAGGCAGGTGAAGCCGAAGATTGTTGTTTTGATGGGCCAGGTTGCCTGGAAGACACCCCGTTTCCAGGAAATAGACTACATTGAAACCTATCATCCGGCAGCTGCCATGAGATTTCCAAGGGCAAGGCACAAATTCAAGGCAGATTTTGCAATGCTCAAAGACAAGGTGTCAGCAATGGTCAAGGAGGGTGAGGGTGATTGATAAAGGCTTGAGAGGCTCTGTCTTGATCTGACGAGATCGGGTCATGGGCTAGCCAGCTCTCGCAAACACACACTAATGCCATTGTAGCATCAACGTACCATTGCGCTCTGCTTTCACTTGAGTTTCAAATGCCGTACCTTCTCTGTTCAAAACGTCGCTGAGCCATAACGCATCTATCGTTGACGCCCTATTCACTCTAAACCGCTTAACCTGTGTAGGTGTCATTTGCAGGTGAGCTAACTTTCCGGTTAATGGGTCGATGGTCGCAAAATACATTAAGCCCAGATCACATCGGAACGCCTCATGTCCACTGATGCCTTCGTAGTCATTGAGGAAGTCGCCGCAGCCGTACAGAACAAGCTTATCTTTATAGACCTCTATCCCTTTTACATGATGGGAAGAGTGCCCATAAACTACGTCAACGCCCGCGTGGTCAACGAGTTTGTGCGCGAATTCTATCTGAGCACCAGGAATATCATAGCCCCAGTTGGCTCCCCAGTGGATTGAGGAAACTACAATGCCCCCCCGTTGCTTAACTTGTTGAACCTTTCTTCGAATATCTTGAACCGTCTCATCTGATAGATCTTTCAGGAGATTTAGCCCCGGTTTTTCTTCCGAAGCGGCCCAGCTCACAGGTATTCCGCTCGTTTCCGATCCGAACGACAAGAGAACCACTCTTCCTTTTCCGTCAATTTCTACCACTTCCGGATTCTCCGCCTGCTTGAGGTTCGCGCCAGCTCCCACGCTTCTCACACCCGCCTTGCCCAATGTTTCCAATGTCTCGATGAGACCCGAATACCCCCAGTCGAGAATGTGGTTGTTTGCCAGAGAGCAGCAGTCTATCTTGGCCGCTGTTATGCAGGGGAAGTTCTGTGAGTTCATCCTGTAGTGTACGCTCTTGCCCCTCCAATACTCGTCACTCTTGGTCACGCTTGTCTCTAGATTGATTATCCTCAGGTCCGGATCCATCCGTTCCATTTCATCAAGAGATTCTCCCCAAACGTAAGAGAATTCCACTGGTCGTGGAATTGGGCCATTCATCTCTTCAGCTAGTTCCACGTATCCTTTGGCGGTTTCCATGTATGGCTCCTGGATGAGAGGATTACCGGGATGAGGTAACACCTGGTCAATACCCCTCCCGGTCATTACGTCGCCGCACATTAATATGGTGATGAGGCCAGTCATTTCTTGATGGTCGCCGGTGGGCTTTTGTCAGCATTACACATCCCCCTTCTGATGGCAGCAAACACGGGGATTCCATGCTCGACCGGCTCAACCGAATGGACTACTATGATAGAAAATAACGGTTCTCCTTTTGTACCTTTTGTACGTTCCATGCGCTGGTGCTCAGGCTGCTTGTTTAGCCAAAGGCGGTGTCCAACACCATCATGATGCCGAAGCCGATGATGCCCCCAAAAGTGGCTTCTTTCTCATGGCCCTTGCGATGGCTTTCCGGGATCATTTCGTCGAATACTACGTACAGCATTGCGCCTGCAGCAAAAGCTAGGCCGTAAGGCAAAACGGAAGAGGCAATAGTGACTACTGAAACTCCGAGAAGCCCCCCTATGGGCTCGACAAGCCCAGTTAGGGTAGCGTACCACAAGGCTCGTCCTCGGGCATACCCCTCACGGGCCAGAGGCATGGCCACAGCTAATCCTTCGGGCATGTTCTGCAGTCCTATAGCCACGGCTAGGGCCGTCCCAGTGCCAGTCTCGCCTGTACCGAATCCGACCCCGACCGACAGCCCCTCTGGAACAACGCGCCGATTGACAACCCCAGGATCGCGGCCGAAATACCGCCGATGTCGATTGCCGGCACAAGAAGGCTAAAGGCGGTAGCCGCCAGCAGGCGGCCAAGCTGGCCAAGAATCCTAGTGGGATGGTGCCTAGAGTCATGCTGATCCCGCCACGGTTAGAACGCCTGGCACCTCTGCTTCAGAATCAATCAAGAGCCTGTTTCCGCTGTCCAGCCGAAAGATAACCTAGCCCTGCCCATCCCCATCACGAAGTAGCTACAACCGCTTCCAGATCACAACGGCGGTCATTTGTTGGCAAATCCGTGACGGGGTTACAGGTCGGTATTCTCCTTTACCAGGGCGCCAACGGAGCATCCAACGACGACCGAGGCTAAGACGGTAAATATCGTCAGTGTCAGCACATATATCCAGCCGAAGTATGAAATCATTACCGGCAAGAGGAATGGTTTGACAGCCCTGTTGCCCAGGAAAATGGCCAGAAAGGAGTTCCCAGCTCCTTTTTCTCGCAGATCCCTAAGCAAGGGATACCAAGCATAAATGGGACCCGTTGAGATGATCCCTCCCGTTGCTGAGAGTATGACGCCTTTGATGCCAGCGCCTCTACCGAGGAACCTTGCAATCTGCGCTGGCTTCAGGAGAAGATTCAAAATTAACATGAGGATGAAGACCAAGCTCAGAGGCACAATTATATTGAGAAAGATGTTACCACTGCTTTCGAGCGCCTTAGAAGCCTTGTCGGGCATAATAGCAAAAAGAACCCCGTAGACTGCCAGTACAGAAGCTGGAAAAAGGAGCATCCGTGTGGCACGTCGTTTCCATATGAAGCTCTGAGATTTACCCTTTTGCACCAAGCTTATCCCGTAATAGAGTTCGATACCTCTACGGTTACAATGGCTATGGCTATGGCCAGAACAAAGGATACGGCATTTCCCACCAGGGCAAATCTCCTCGCACGGTGAACTGGTACAGTGAGGTGCTTCACCTCTCAGGCAGTTGCGAACCCCAAATCTTGAATGGCTAGCCTACCTTTTTCCCAGCATCAGGCCCCGGCGACGTCACGAAGATGGAGTCCACCTTCACAATAACCGCACCTTTGGCACTAAGTTGAGGCATCATACTTTTCACCATCTTAACGCTGTCGTCAAAAACATTGCCTGAAGTTTCAATCCTAGCTTTGCCTTTGAACTCGTATCCCTTAAAGCTGCCCATATCCCAGAGCGACACTGCTACCTCAGGATTCGCCTTTATGTTCTCCAGCGTTTTCTTCATAAAGACAGCCACCAGTAGGATCTCATCGTCAGAAAGAACTTTACCGAAGCCAACCGGAATTACATGGGGGTCACCATCTTTAGTAGCTGTAGCTAAGGCAAACCCCTTTGTCTTCCCTGCAACCTCCTTCATCTCTTCTGTGATTCTTGCCATTTTTGCCTCCCTTTGAGCATTAAGGGCTTCGCATGTGCCCCGGGGACATTCTATACCACCCACCACTGTGAAACAATACGTCAGCGGCTGAGGTTCTGAGGCTAAAGCTAGAGCGCCGAAGCAATTGGGGCTGGGGCTCTAGTTCCCGAATGTGAAGGGGCAGCGGATTCTAATCCGCTGCCCCTTTTCTATTTACCCGTGGCTGCACAGAATGGACTTATGTTTAACCAACGCACTTGCACACTACGCCCCAATGTTCCACTCTCATATCTGGGCAATATCAATCACGAGTTATAGGACGTCATCGCTCAGTTCGTCGCACCTAAAGCATTGGCAATGGTGTTGATGTAGTTGAAGTAGCCGACAATGGCAATCGCTTCCAAGAGTTGGGAATCCGAATAGCCCAGTTCCTTCAACTCATCAATGTCTTCTTGCATTACCTTGTAGCTTTCCTTTGCGCTCTTAATACATAGTTTCAGTAGCTTCTTCTCTGGGTTTGCCACGTCTAAGGCTTCCACTCCCCGAAGAGTATCTTCAAGTTCCTTTTCACCGACTCCGAGCATCCTAGCGATCCTTTCGTGCTCCCCGACGCATACGCTGCACCCGTTCTCTATGGAGATCAGTATCGCTATCCTTTCCTTGATAATGTACGGTAGTTCCGTTTTACTTATCAATAGAGTCTCAACCAGTTTGCTTGTCGCTTTCATGATATCCTCGCGAAGAGCTAGGATCTTCACTGTATCTGAAACTTGACCTGTCGCCTCTGCCATTTTCTGCAGTTGTTCTTTCACATAGCCTTCCACCTCGTCTGGTTCGGGCACACTAATGTAAGGCATTTCAACCTCCTTCTTAAGATATTTTCAAAAGGCAACGGATTGCACCCCTGTATCTATACGGAATAATTTAGGGTGATCTGACAGGTTGAGACCTCATTCCTTCCTGTAACAGCTCATCGAACTCCGTAACTGGGCGATAGACCAAGATGTACCTTTAATCCATTTGCCCCCTGTGGATTCATCGCCGGATGGATAAAATGGATAAGAACAAAAGGTACAATCTTCTAAACCACCATAGTGGCAGGGATAATATTTACAATTCTTATCAATCCTCAGTAACTCGCCTTTACCTAATACTCTCTTAAGATGTCTCTTAGCAAGCGGGCGCACAATGTCCTCTCTACATCTCTTTGTTTTGATTGAAGCCGTTGCCAAGCTCTCTGAGAAACTTCTCTACCTCCGGAGAGAGAGGAGTTATCTCACCGCTCTTTTGTTCGGCTTTAGTCTCATAGCGAGCCTCTAGCTGGGACACGATGTCCTTTAGCTCTGGTCTCTCCTCCACCGCCGCGTTGATTCCCTCCAATTGCTGCTTAGCTTTGACAATATCCGTTTCATCCTTAGGGAAGTCGTATAGCGATCCAAGAACCTCCATAAGGCGCACTTTACCCATGTAGTTCTCATCGAGCTGGACATACTGCGGCAGGTGAACTATAAACCATAGACTTTCAATACCCAGTTGAGGTGCTTGTTGAGTGATTAAAAAGTTAATGGTAGTTGGACCTTGGTAGTCACTAGACTGGATTCCTGCTTTCTCCAGGTCACGCTCAGCGTTTTCTCCAATCGCTCCTCCGCTTACTAAAAGTCTTCTGGTATGAGGAACCATATCGTACATGCTGCCCAGAAGGCAGTACCTTTTGACCTCGAATCTTTTCAGGAGTTGCAGTACCGAATTGACGTATACTTCACCTGAGGCATGTGGTTCCAAAAACTTCAGGAAGAGCAAATCCTGACCTTTTTCCTGTCTGGCATAACTAATGGTAGTATTAGGGATCGATACCCGACGGTAGCCTTCCTCGAAGTAGATAGTAGGTCGGTAGCGAGTGAAGTCAAAGAAGTTCCCTGGCCTGGCTAATTTTCCCAATTCCTTAGCTCCAAGATAATTCTCCAGTTGAGAAAAGATCAGAGTACCCACGCTACCGACATCTATCCAAGGTCGGAGTATAGCCAAAGCATGAGGCGCCTTGAGCTCAGGGAGACGAGCTAAAAGTTCAAAGGCAGCGATTCTCATTTCGACTCCTTTCTCTTGAGTAATTTTTTAATAGAACTTAGCTAGTTCTCCCTCGTCCTCTTCCCATTCCTCTTCCATCCCTTGGCCCTCTGCCTAACCCTCTGCCCATGCCCCTCCCCAACCCTGGGCTAACCTGAGGGGATTCAGTTTTTCCATACCCAGAACCCGCAACAGTTTCTCCGCTAATCTGAGGGACAGAGAAGATTCTTTCTGCTTTGTCGCTGCCGCAACTGGGACATCTTATCTCTTTATCGTAGTCGCTAAAGCGACGGAAAACCTCAAACACCTTCCCACATTCTTTGCATTTATAGTCGTAAGTGGGCATAGTTCTTCCTTTCATTCAGATTATGAGCGTAAATATAGTCGCACTTCTCAAAATTATTCCCCACCTTCAAATCATCCAAAGAAACACTTTGCACCTGAAATTCCAAGCTTTGAAGATATTTGACAACGTCTCCAATGGATTGCCCCAGTTGTTTCAAGAAATCGTGGTGGATCTCGCAAAATATGCTGACTTTATTTTTCCGCAGGGTCTGTTTGGCTCCCCTCAAAACCGAAAGCTCACTGCCTTCACAATCCATGTTGATCAAGTCTATCCTTTCAACCTCGTGCTGCTGCAGGAAGCTGTCTATAGTTACCGTGCTAACTCGAGTCTTTTTGGCTTCTTTTTCAAAGACTATCCCGCTTGAGAGTTCCTTCAGATAAAATTCGGTTTCCCCAGTCCTATCGGATAGTGCCAGTGGAAAGGCTTCAGCATTTTCTATCTGATTCGAGTACAGGTTCTGCTGAAGCACGCGGAAATACTCCGGAACCGGTTCGAAAGAATAGAGCTTGCCGTCTTTGCCAATTTTCCTAGCTATGGTTACACTGGTGATTCCTATATTGGCTCCAACGTCTATCACTTTCATCCCTGGTCGAATCACCGACTCCAAGAATCTTACCTCTCCTGCCTCGTGGGAATTGTGTTGCAGAAAATTATTGAATGCCGCCGAATCATAGAGAAAAAGCTCCATCTCTCCACCGTTAGGCATGGTGTTGCTGTGCCTGAAAATTTCTCACCCTTATTTTAATCTCCGGGCTTTAGAAAAATAAGCAATTCCTCTCCAGCCTGTTTTTCATTATTTTCTCCACCTTAAAACTTGCTAGCCTAAACAACCCTTCCAATTCTGCTCCACTATAAGCATGGACCAAGAACTTTAATAACTTTATGTTCGGACCAAGGTATAACACTATTCCATTTTGTCTCAGCAAAGAACGAAAGATTTTTAGGCCTTCTTCTGGCTTAGGAAGATAATAGAGAGACCCGGCGCAAATAACAGTATCGAAGCTTTCTAATTTAAAGGGAGGATAAAGGGCGCCAGCCAAGATTAAAGAACCCTTATAATCCTTAGCTCGAGAGAGCATCTTTTGCGATATATCTATCCCTACTGCATTTTTCAAATCTCCTCAGTGTAGATGTGGGGATTTAGTCGGTCATAAATTATAGAGACAAAGCCATAAGAAATTATTGTCCTTCTCTGATTTCTCAAGATCGGAAACACCAGCCTACTTTTGCATCTCCTTAATTATGTTGCTGTAAAGCTCAACATAATAATCGGGTAATTCACCCACACTAAAGAATTTCACATCTTCTGCCTCATTCCCGGGAGTTAATTCTTCATTACCTACCTTAACCAGGTACTCCACTATCAGCATATCCCCGTAAAGTTCTTTGTCCTCTCGTCTAGCTACCCCAAGTAACTTCACTATCTTTCCAGAGACCCCGGTTTCTTCCCTTAGCTCTCTTAAACAGGCTTCTTCTGCTGTTTCTCCAATCTCAATAAAACCAGAAGGCGAAGCCCACATACCTTTCTTTGGCGGTAATCCTCTTTTAATTAATAGGAAATCTTTATCCTTTACCGCAATGGCCAATGCCACCGGCAAAGGATTTTTGTAATCAACAAAATCACATTTGGGACAATATTTCCTTTCTTTCCCTTCAAGCATTCCTATTTGAAGGGTCGTTCCACAAATCGGGCAGAAAATATATTCTTTCATCAATCCACTCCCTTAATTACCTTTGCTCTAAAAATAACTTACTTGAGCCCCCTTATCGCCTCTTATAAAAGAAACACCTCTCGGCAATACATTACCATATTGCCTTCTATATTATATGACACATGAACTATTAGGGAAGTTGAGATGATGCATCCACCTCATTGCTTTTTGTTACTCTATTTTGACTCTTGCCTTCTTTTCGGATTCTAGCATATCAGCAATCTCTCTAATACCCTTAACATCCATATTGAATTCGCTCCCAGCTAGACCAGAGATGAATATCTCCTTATTTTCCGGAATAATAGCTATCACCTTCTCTCTATCCATCGAATTCAAGAGCAGCTCTTCTGTTTCTTGGTCAGCAATCCGATTCAATATGTAATAGACAGGCTTATCGACTTGCCGGCTCAGTTCAGATACCTTCTCAGCTAAGAGAATTGATTCTCGAGACGGATCGATGACGACAAAGAGAATATCTGCTCCCTTTTCTACTCCTCTTCCAAAGTGTTCTATTCCAGCATCGGTATCTGCAATCAGGAATTCTTCGTCCCCTAAATCGAGAATTTCTAGGAACTTTGAAGAAAGGGCATTAATTGGACAGGCGCATCCTTCACCGAATTGATAGATTTTCCCCATCGATAGAAGTTGGATATTTCCTTTCTCAGCTAGATAATCTGTAGGTAAGTCGTCTAGCCTCCATTTGTCTTTCAGCTCTTTGGTTTTTTCAAATAGAAGTTTTTTACCCCCAAAGTAGTTCATAAAATCTTCAGGCTTTTGCATTCCTAACCGGCTATGAAGACCAATATTTGACTCATCGCTGTCAATCACCAGTACCTTGCTTTTTCTTGCTGCAATCTCTTTGGCTAAAAGAGCCACAACTGTGCTCTTTCCGCATCCCCCTTTACCGCAGATCAATATTTTCATTTAGAGTCCTCCCCGTTGATTAGTATTCTTTCTCAAAACTCTCGGCGATTAAGGAATCTATTATTCCCCTTTCTCTTTTTATCTTCCACGTCGACCTCGGCCGAAACCTCGGCCCATGCCATCACCACGACCCATACCTCGGCCTATGCCTCTTCCCATGCCTCTGCCTCCACTTAATCCAGGCTGGTAAAATCCAGGGCTAGGACCAAATTGAGGAATCGCTTCCTCAGGAACTCTGGCTCCCATAATTTCACACACTTTAGCAGCCACCTCCGGCCCACCACTAAAACATCCATAACATGGTGCCCTTCCATCAGCTACTGCCCTAGCAAATTCTCCGCAAGTCTTATATCCACATCGCTGATCATCTAACTTGGGCAAAACCTCATAGATTTTCCTTGTCTTCTCTTTAACCTCTGTTCTATCTACCATTGTCCAAAACCTCATTTATTGTTTGTGCCCCTACCAGAGTTTATGAAACCAACGGAATTTGGCTCCACGTTTCTTAGTTTTTCTGAAATCAGTGTTAGTGCTTTTCCAGGAAGCTTCTTCAAGGGAGGCATTTCCCTTTATTAATGGTTTTTTCAGCCCGCCATCAGCATACAAGAAGTCAAATGCGTTCCTTCCCTTGATGCAATTTTTGCCTTCATTTACCGGGTGCTCTTTCCACGGCTCAACACCGACTATCCTCCCGTCTTTAACCACAAGGTTTATCCCGCATCCACGCCCGCAGTAGGGACAAATTGCAGCCACATATTCAAGTTGCATTTCTACATCCTTTTAGGCGAATTTCAGCAACATTGCTATTGCTATGCTGCTAAGCCTGCATCTTCAATCCTGCAGCGGCCAGCCCTACACCGTTTGCCTGCTGAATTGTCTCCACCGCATCAATAAGCTGCCTAAAGCTCTTTCTAGTTTATTTCATTCTTCACTGCTGGTGCCCTCTTCGCAATGTTGTGTCATTTAGTGTTTTTGCTGATAAAGTCTTTTCCAAGGAGCGGCTTTATAAATATTGTAATCTCTAATTGCTGCTTTCAAAGCCGTATCAGCTAACGTAGCACAATGAACAAAATTTTCAGGCAAACCTCCCAATGCCCTCAAGATATCATCGGGCGAAATCCATAAAGCCTCTGTTACCCTTTTCCCTTTGACCATTTCAGTCAACATACTTCCTGAAGAAACAGCCCCTATACAAATATCACTTACATAGGTGGCGTTCTGAATTACGTTATCTTTAACTTTTAGCCAGACCCACATGGAATCCCCACACGAACTGGTAATTTTCCCGGAATATCCATCATAATTTTTCATCTGTCCCAGGTTTCTGGGGTTTAACCAGTGGTCAATAACGACCTCAGAATAACCCTCTTTCCTCAGCAGTCCCCTAACATCTTCCGTCGAATCTGTCTTCCCTTTATACGCACCCATTTTCGACCCCTACCTATTCATAAGGTGACCACTGGGGGGCTTTACTGCGCTCAGCAGCCGCAGATGCCCTCTGAGGAAAAACTCCTCTTTGACTTCGGTGAAACCCTGAGTACGGATCATCCCCTTTATATCGAGCTTGAGGAATTCCACAGCCAGCTGGCACTCCCACCGGGCGAATGCTCGGCGAAGGGGAAACCACATCCTGTCAATGTCAAACTCAGCATAATCCAGGATGTAAAAGGTTCCCCCCGGCTTTAGAGCTTGGTAGGCATTATGGATAATCCCCACCTTCTGGTCGTCCTCAAACCCGTGTAGTGTGAAAGAGATGAACACCTTGTCGAACTCTTCTTTATATGCTAATGGTGGCTCTATCCGGAGCTTCTTAAAGTTGACGTTGGCGTACTTACAGCAGCGCTTCAATGCTTGGCTTATCATCTCATCACTAATGTCCAGGCCTATAATCTTGCCCTGAGAACCTATCTTTTGAGCCATAAGGCAATCGTTCCTACCCGTGCCTGAGCCGAGGTCGAGTATTGATTGACCTGGCTTGATATCCATCCTTGTAATAACATCTTTCACGAAATGAGAGTAACGCCCTACCGACAGCAGGTTTAGGAAGACGTCGTAATAGCGGGCTTCCCGTTGTCCAACCTCTACTCTGGACCTTGGTGACGGCATAACATACCCCCTAGCTGAGTATTGCTAAGCAATCGTCAGCATACCTGCCTTTTTTGGCTCCTTTAAACATGTCTCAGCCTCTTTACCTTTCCAACGCCAGATATTCACTGGCTACACCACCTAATCCGATAACGACGATCCTTTTTGTCTGAGACATCTTCGCCCTCTTTATTATCTCGATTTAATCCAAGTATATTCGTGAATTTGCTATTTATAGCGATTTCAAAGGGTAATCCTCGTCGCCGGCGCGTATCGGCATTTCAAGCCAGTTTTCTCGGGGCATGAGAGGACAGGCGTAGTCTTCTTCCCTATATACACCAAGCACCAATGGCATAATCTTGAAAGAAGCACGACTTTCCATATCTTCACCTCTGACGCTTTTTACCCTGTCGTGGTCTTAATTATGGCTTCAGCACAATATGCTTTCTATCCTCTTCCTTATTCTTTTCTTCTATTATTCTGTCCACGTTATTATGGATGGTTGCAATCGCACTAGTGATAGTATTTGTTCTCACCACTACGCACACGAACTTTCCAAGTAGTCTCGGGAGATTAGGCCCAAATTTTCTGCCCACAAGAACATCCACACCTTCCAAAACGGAAGAGGTAGCCTTGGCCTTCTCTGGGTCGCCATGAATAGACTCATCCCCTTCGAAGTGCACATTCTCTCTCCTTTCCACAAGCTCTTCTTTGCCATTGGAGAACTCATAAACGTAGAAGAATTCCGCCATGCCTACGTGGTCATTGTTCAAATTCTTTCCATCGTCTGTGCCAAATGCGATCAAGAACTTCATGCTCTACCTCGCTTCGAGGGGTAATTTTCCTCACCTGCCAGAATTGGAACTTCGAGCCAATTCTCTATAGGCACAAAAGGACAGGTATGAGCTTCGCTATATACACACCACGGATTGTAAGCCTCAATGGCTTGCTCCTCTCCTCCTATCTTGAATCTAAATTCAGCCCAGCGAAGGAAATCTTGCTCATTGCCTTTGGTGTAAGCCATTCCCGCTACCTGCTTTTCAGGATGCTCATGTAGTTCAGGCTCGAAGCTGTAGCTTGGGTGAGGAGGGTAATACTCTAAGCCTTTAAACCGGGGCCTATCTTGAGGCGGGATTAGTGATTGCCAATGTTGGGCAAAGAAAGCGCCCTTCCTCCCTCGCTCTCTTTCCAGATCCCTTTCCCATTCAGAAATTTCCATAACGATTTCACCGCCCTTTTTCTTTCCCAAAACTGCGTCTCATATCCTCGTTATTAGCCTGATGCACGTCTTTCCCTCGAAAATTCGATTAACTTCCAAGTGATGCTCTCGCAAAGCACAGTTATGTCATACGTAGAGAGATAATCAGAGATAACAGCATCAAATACGATATTCCCATGAGGGGGAAACTCCTCATCACCATGCCACAGGATTATGGTTATAGGAACCCGACTGAAGGCATTAATGACTACTGCTACATCGCCATGAGCAACTCTATAGCTGCCTAATTTTCTGGCGGCATCTATTAGTAGCTGAGGCTCTTCGCCAAAGTGTTCCACGAGGGGCTCTATTGCCCTCTTAGAAAATGTCCCAAAGTAGTTGCCCCCTCCTGGAAGTTCCCTGAAAGCAATTAATTTATTGGCGATGGGCGTACCCTTCGCTGAGAGTACGTAATGCAGAATTAGAACCTTATCTCTTATCGAGGCCTCCTCCCGGCTATCCGTCAGTAAAATCTCAATATCGGGCATGGTGATCCGGTATGACTGCTTTAGATATCCAATGGTGATTTCTTTCTGAGAACCTGTTACCAAGTATCTAGCACCGCTTCTGAAGCATAGTTGCTCTATATCCTCAATCTTAGCCAGTTGCTCGCGAGCCAACTTGTATGCTGGCTCAAGGTCATATACATCGTAATAGCTTCCCGTGGGCAATCTCCTATCCCCCCGACAGCCAGATTAGCAGCACTTTTTGTGCGAATTATACCTGTTGTTTATCTCTTCTATGTTGCCTCTCGCAAGGTGGCATCAGTTTAACCGTGGACTTCCCTCACCTTTCCCCTCTTGTTTGATTTCAAAGAATTGCTCCAGTTTGTTTTTTATTTGCTGGGCTTCCGTAGCGCTCCTGGGTGCTGAGTGATAAACATTAGTGCCCTCAGCGTCGGCACGAAGCAAGTCGGAGTCAAAATCCATGAAACCTAGGATTTCGTAGTCGGGCAGGTGCTCCTTGATAAATCGATGCGCTGACTCGTTGTTTGTCTTAGAAGCGACTACGAAGCAATGGCTCACCCCAAGGCCTGAGGCATATTTCCTAACTGTTCGAGCTGTCTGAAGGCTGCGCTGCCCTGGTTCAACTACGATTATGAAAGCATCCACCCCTTGAGCCGTTCCCCGGCCCAGGTGTTCTACCCCAGCGTCCATGTCCAGAATCAAAACCTCACCCCGCCTGAGGATGAGGTGGGTGAACAATGCCTTCAGCATGGCGCTCTCAGGACAGACGCAACCTGCAAGTGGACCTCTGATCGTGCCCATAACCAAAAGTTTGATTCCCTCCCACTCCACAGAGAAACGGTCTGGAATATCCTCAACCTTCGGATTTAGGCGGAAGAAGCCGCCAATAGTACCTGGCTGAGCTCCGGTGCGCTCGTAGATTAGGTCTCCCATTTCAACGACTGGGGTGATGCCCTCAGCTAATTCCGATGGAATGCCTAAGGCTGAAGCCATGTTGCCATCCGGATCAGCGTCAGCTACAATGACCCCATAACCGCTCTCCACATAAGCCATAGCCAAGAGCGCTGCCAATGTAGTCTTCCCTACACCCCCTTTCCCTGAGATAGCTATTTTCATCTGCTTCTACTTTATTTGCCCTCTTCTAGTTCAATCAGTATCTGGGCAGTTGCATTAACACCTGAGACAGCTGTTCGCTGGCTTTTTTCAACTCTTGTGCTGCCTGTAATGTGCCATTATAGATTGGGTTGCTCTCTGGGTTATTAGCTTTCTCCACCCACTTGCTTAATTTCTCCCCGTGCTTTTTGTTATGCTCAGTCCAGGATGTTAAAAGCACTTTAAGCGCTCTCCCTTCATCAGTCGGAAACCTTTCGAGAATATCCTCAACCATTGTCCGAATTGTATGTTCTGGGACCGCGCCCAGGATTTCGTCTACCTTCTCGCCGCCAGTAAAATACATCTGCATGGGTATGCTCATGATCTGGTATTTCATCGCCGTCCGTTGGTTTTCATCCACATTCAGCTTGCAGAACTTGAACCTGCCCTCATATTCCTCCGAGAGTTTGTCATATATGGGTGAAACCCTAACACAGGGACCACACCAAGGTGCCCAGAAATCGACCTCTGTCGGAAGGTCTGACTCTAAGACCTCCTCCTCAAAATTTTGGTCTGTTATCTCTATTACCTTGCTCATACTGCCTCCTTAGTTTATTAGTAACTGTTTACCCGCTTACACGCCATTGCGAGCGAAGCGAAGCAATCTCTCCACCCATTTTTCTGAGATCCCTTCATCGCTATGCTCCTCGCGATGACATGTGAGTGAACACTCATGTTTATTGTTTCCTATAACTCACAAGTATACTCCTCGATAATCAAGAGCGAGTCAAGCTCCGTTGTGCTCCTTACGAAGTAGGCCTATTTGATTACAGCGAGTATATCGCTTCTAGAAACTATCAAGTATTTTTTGCCCTCAAATTCGACCTCGTCACCGGTGAATTTAGCAAAGACTATTCTATCCCCCACCTTTATATTCTCAGCGAGTTCTTCATCGGTCCCTACCTCAATTACCTTGCCTGTTCTTGGCTTTTCCTTGGCGGTGTCGGGGATGATTATCCCGCTCTTGGTTCTGCTCTCTTCGATTTCTTCCGGCCCAACCAACACCCGGTCCTCAAAGGGCTTTATCTGCATCTTCGATTCCTCTTTTCCTACCTTTTGATTCCTAGTAATTTATCGATCTTTGCCTTATCAAAGCCGACGATAGGATAGCTTCCAATCAAGACAACCGGCACACCCATTATATGCCTGCGCTGCAATTCCCTGGCCCCATCTCGATCCCTCTCCACATTCACCTCTCGAAACCTGAAGCCTTTCTCCTTCAGGTACTGCTTAACCCTATTGCACCAGGGGCATGACGACCCAGTAAAAATTATTATCCGTGCTTGACTAGAAGCTGGCACTGCTCACCTGCTCATGCTTTGCTAGGTTTACCCCAAGCACTACCGAGTGCTCATCCACAAAATCAATAGTTCGTACTTCGCCCTGGACGAATTTTTGTTCTCCCAACAGCCCAATGAGCAGGAATCCATTATTACGGGCTTCCATCTGAGCTACGTCACGCATTACTTCTTGTTGCTGACCATTCGAATCAATGTAGAAGACGTTACTTAAGCACATATTCACCTCCAAGCCCTAGAAGCAACCCTGTAGGCAGGCTACCAAGACTCCAATCTAGCAATGTAAGCAGCTCTAAACGCACCCCTTGCTTACTCGTGAAGATATTTGAATGCTGAGCTGGTTGCAGTGGCTCCATCCCCAGCCGCTGTTATCACCTGACGAAAGGAGTTATGCCTGACATCCCCGGCGGCAAAGATGCCTGGTGCCGAAGTTCTCATCAGTTCATCAGTAACAATGAACCCCGCTTCATCCAGCGTTACTAACTGGGAGAAGACCTGGCTATTAGGCTTAAGCCCCACGGCAACAAATACTCCGTCTACCTCTAGGTTTGATGATTGACCTGTCTTGACATTTCGCAGGTGGAGACTCCTTAACATCATGTCTCCCTCTATCTCGTGCACCACCGTGTTCCAGACCAGCTCAATCTTGGGATGAGAGAAAACTTTCTCTCGCAGTGCCTTTGTGGCCCGTAACTGGTCTCGCCGGTGTATAATGTAGACCTTGGAGCAATGTTGGGCCAATTCCAAGGCATCGGTGATAGCAGTGTCACCACCGCCTACTACAGCTACCTCCCGGTCACGAAAGAAGAAACCATCACAGGTAGCACAATAAGAGACGCCACGTCCCGAAAGCCTTTCCTCGCCAGCGACGTCCAACTTGCGGTACTCGGAGCCAGCAGCAATGATGATTGACTCCGTTTGAATGTTGCCTTCAGTGGTAGAGACTTCATAGGCGTTTCCCGTCCTCACTCCGGTTACCTCAGTGGTGCGAGTTTCAAGGCCATATTTAGTCGCCTGCCGGCGCATAAACTCGCCTAGCTCCAGCCCCGAAATACCTTCAGGAAACCCTGGGTAGTTTTCCACTAGCCGGGCGTTCACTATTTGTCCCCCGAAAATGCCACGTTCCAGCAAGAGACTCTTGAGACCTACCCGTGCTGCATACAGGCCAGCAGTAAGTCCGGCAGGCCCGCCACCGATGATGATCACGTCATAGTCAGCCATGGTCGAGATCCCCCTCCATTCCTAGCTAGTGAAGTCTTCTAGGCAACCTTGGGCCTTTCACCCGGGTGCAACCTTTGCCACTTGGCAAGGAGCTCCTCCTGACTTTCCACGTGCTCCGGATCAGCAACGCAGGCCTCCACTGGGCATACCTCTACACACCTGGGTGATTCGAAATTACCCACGCATTCTGTGCACCTGTCGGGGTCGATCACTTAGATACTTTCTCCTTCTGAGATCGCCTCGTTGGCGCACTCCACTTCACAGGCACCGCAGCCGATGCAATCCTCTATAATCTTGTATGCCATTTTCTATCCTCCTTAGTGGCTTTCCCGATCGCTACATTGGGGGAAGCGCGCATGTGCCAGAGCTACAGGTGGGACAGCTATCCCACGGCGAAGTCGCTCCCGCGCCTGAACCCATGCTAAATGTGAACGAAGACAGCAGCCTCCGCGGGTTGGATGCTTGGCATCCAGGTGGCCCTCCGCTTGGCGTAGTGTCCAGAAGCAAGCGTCCCTGGGTGGTCAACAGTCGGTCCTGATCTCCGAGGAAGGATTGCGAATGATTCTCATTCTCAAGCCCAGAATAACACCCTCGCCACCCCATGTCAAGCGGAACAGCTCTGCTGTTCCGCTTCCTCAGCAGACCACAAAGCGCTGAATAACCCGATCTGAGGCATTGGGGGGGCTGTGATTTGTGGGCCGGGCCTATGCCTCGCCGAGCCAGTGTCATGCAAGGATCGCTTTCAGAGCGGTTGCAGCAGTGGGATACTTGAAACGGAAACCAGCCTCTTGCAACCTCCGTGGGAGTGCCCGCTGACCGGACAGGAGCACAGCTTCGGCCATTTCACCAAGCAACAAACGCAAAGCGAATCCAGGCACTGGCAGCCACGCTGGGCGGCCGGTGATGTGCCCCAACACGCGGCAGAAATCACGCACCTTCACCGGTTCGGGTGCGGTCAGGTTAAATACGCCACATGCCTCATCGTTTCCGATTAGAAACCGGATAGCTTCCACTTCATCGTCGCGGTGGATCCAAGAAAACCATGCTTGACCACCCCCAGGCCACCACCCCAAGAATAGACGGAACGGCAGAAGGAGCCGTGGAAGCGCACCACCCTCCTTTTCCAGCACAGCACCAGTGCGGATAACGACGTGCCGCACTCCGACCTCCTCCACCGCTTTGGTAGAGGCTTCCCACTGGCAAGCCACATCAGACAGAAAGTCGTCCCCAGACCGCCATGACTCGTCAAGACGCTCATCCCCACGGGAACCATAGTAGCCAATAGCCGACGCTTGGATGACCGCCTTTGGTTTTACTGAAGCTACCTCTACAGCCTGAACAATGGCTCGTCCCGCGTCGAGGCGACTTTGAAGGATAGCATGCTTGACTGAGCGGTTCCACCGCCTCCGACTGATATTCTCGCCAGCCAAGTTAATTATGGCTCCTGCGCCGTCGGCTAGCGAGGCCCATCCCCGCGCGCTGCAGCCATCCCATTTAATGCTTCTTACCGCATCTCCGAGCAAGCCCTGTGCTCTCGTTGGGCTGTGGGTGAGGGCAATGACCTCATCGCCATGTTCCACCAGATTGGCACATAGGGCCCTGCCAATGAAACCGGTTGCTCCTGTGACGACGACACGCATAGAAATAACTTGCCCCGGTTAGGCCCACTATTTCTTGGTGGAAGAGTGAAACGGGTAATAGAGCAGACAGACGCCTGCTGCTGCTGTCAGCAGCAACAGGCCACCGATAATCCACAGTATAACTTCCGCTGCTCCACCGACGACAACAAAGGCAATAACCAGTGCGACTGCTCCCAAAATAGCTCGTAAAATGCGGTCAACTTTGCCTTCATTCATTTTAACACCTCCTCTGATCGAACAGCAATTTTACTAAGCCCGGGGCTGAGTTCTTAGGATGCCACCGCCCGGATTTCTCTTCCCGGTCTTTTCTGGTGTATTCGAGTTCCACTGTGCCCCTCTTTGCTCACTTCATTATCATAAACAATCGTGACCTTCACTCTTTTATCCTCCTTTCAAAGTAGATTTTGAGCATACTATGGAGAGAGCTCCCACCAAACATGCGCATG
>JADFVG010000175.1 GCA_015222405.1 Chloroflexota bacterium | reverse complement strand
GGTTGAATCGTTGTTAGACAATTTATTCCCCTGGCTCCGCTCTGACACAGACGATCTCGATATGACCATTGACCTCAGGCCTGCCAAGCAAGGCGCTCATTCTATCGTCATGGCTTTCCTGGACCACAAGGTCGATACCCTGCCTGATTGCCAGCCTGGCCAAGTGCCCGACTTGTCTTTAGTCACTCAGGGAGTGCTACCAGAGTGCATCCCCGGCGATCTGGACCGCAATACCCTAAAAGAGCAGTTTATGAGCGACGCTATGGCATTTGTCGATGCCAATATTGAGCAAGCGCCTGATACACTCGATCTTATTGACGAGGCGAAAGACGAGGGTGAGACTCGTGAGCAATTCCTTGACGAGTTTGATAGCCCGAGACAGATTATTAAACGTATTGTCGATATCCCTCAGGCTGCGTTCTATGTGGCAATGGTGGCGGTGCTGGGAATTATCGTCCTGTTGAACCTGCACCGATTGAAGAAGATTCTGCGCTGGGTTGGTGGCACCATGTTCTTTTCCGGGCTGCCGCTGGTCGTGATTTTCTCCGTGGTATACTCTATGGCGCCCAGCAGAGTTACCGACGCTATTACAGAGAACATCGCGGATGTGCCGGCAACGATAGACAGGCTATTGTGCGATCTGGCTTCATCAGGAATCAAGGATCTATCGATGGGCTTCATCGTGCCTGCAGCCATTATCATGGGCTTGGGCCTACTCTCCTTTGTCTCATCCTTCGTGCCTTGGGTCAGGCAGCGCCAAAGCGATTCCCAATAGGAAGCGGTCTGATCAGACTCGCTAAAAGGTTATCTTCCCCTATGTAGTCTGCAAAGGCTGGCACATACCATCAGCTTGAGCAAGGCCTTGACACCCTGGATACAGCCTGAGAATCCTTTTGCTTAGGAGCTTTGGCTAACTCCTTGATAGCCTCCTCAAAGGAGAGTGGGCAGAGCGATGTTGATGTGCCCTCATGCTTGCGTTTCTTTTTGGTCATGTGCCTTGTCCTCTTAGCACACCTGTTAACACATATATCCATCACATTAGCACCCTCCTTTACCCTTGGTGTGTCTCGTCCATCATTGCCGAAATGCTTGACAGGGAAGTGTTTGCGTGGTATAATTGTTCACAATGTTGGTGCAGATAGTGGGGAAATAATGCAGCTCTCTACACGGGTGAGGTACGCATGCAGAGCTTTGACAGACCTCGCCGCCCACTATGGCGAGGGGACCATACTGCTCCGCGACATAGCTGAGAGGCAGGGTCTCTCGCAAAGCTACCTGGAAAATCTGATGGTCTCCCTCAAGGCAGCAGGACTGGTCAGGACGAGGCGCGGTAGACAAGGAGGTTATACCCTTTCCCGGCCGCCAGAAGAGATCAAGCTAGGCCACATCTTCACTGCTTTGGAGGGGCCGCTAACGCTCATTGACTGCGTAAGTGATCCCAGGCTGTGTCCTCACTCCGACACTTGTGTGACTCGCGATGTATGGCGCGAGATGGAACAGGCGATGACTACAATCTTGGAAATGCGGACCCTTGGAGAAATGGTGCGACAGACTAAGAAGAAGGAGCATCTGAGGACTGGTGGGCCAGGAGGCCTATGCTGAAACCCATGTCGTCGCAAACAAGAAACCCTTAACTCTACCACTATAAGGAGGATATGAATCATGAAAGCCGCTGTACTGTATGAGCCCAATACCCCATTGCGGGTAGAAGAGGTTAGCCTCGATGAGCCACAGGACCAAGAAGTGCTGGTGAAACTCGTGGCTACCGGAGTGTGTCACACCGATCTTCATGTTATCAAAGGTGATATCCCCGTCCCGATGCCTGTTGTATTGGGACACGAGGGAGCTGGAATTGTAGAAAAAGCAGGTCCTTGCGTAACCACACTCCAGCCCGGTGACCACGTGGTGCTTCTGGCAGTATTTTCATGTGGCAAGTGCCCTAATTGCGCTATGGGTAAGCCCTCCCTGTGTCCAGCGTTTGTCACATCTCTGATAACGGGGACCCTGCCCGGCGGAGGGAAACGCTTGCACGAAGACAAGCAAGAACTGAGCCACTTTTTTACCCAGGCCGCCTTTGCTGAGTATGCCGTAGTGCATGAGCGCACAGCAATTAAGATCCGGGATGATGCCCCCTTGGAAACAGTGGGCCTTTTTGGTTGCGCTGTTTCCACCGGCGTGGGTGCTGCTATCAATGCCGCAGGCATAAAGGCTGGTGAAATCATAGTTATCTATGGCTGCGGCGGCGTGGGGCTGAGTGCGGTCATGGGGGCTAAGGTGGCGGGTGCAGGGAAGATCATAGCCGTTGATATGTTGGATCGAAAACTGGAAATGGCCAAAGAGCTCGGGGCTGACTACGTCATCAATGCATCCCGGGAGAACCCTCCCCAGCGAGTCGTCGAGCTAACGGGAGGAGCAGATTACGCCATTGAATGCATCGGAAATGTGGATGTCATAGCACAAGCACTTGCTTCACTCCGCTTCGGGGGGAAGTGTGTCCTGGTCGGAACCTCCCCTCCCGGAAGCATGCTCAGCCTTTCTCCAAGTGATTTCGTCCTAGGGAAGACCCTTACCGGATGCCTCCAGGGCTCAATAGTGCCATCCGTTGATGTGCCAAGATACGTCGATTGGTACATGGAGGGGAAGCTCCCCATTGATAAGCTCGTCACCCGGAGCTATAGCTTGGACGGTATCAATGACGCCTTTGAGGCCCTTGAAAAAGGGGAGGCAATACGCAGTATGATCCGATTTTGATCCTCCCTCTTGGGTTCAACGCTTCAAATTGTCAATCAGCACCAAATTTCTCAAAGGAGGTTTGAGATGCCTGATGCAACATATGATGTGGTAATAGTTGGAGGGGGAAATAAGGCGCTAGCAGTTGGCATGTGGCTGGCAAGGTATGGTGGCATGAGTGTAGGTATATTTGAGAGGCGGCATGAGATTGGCGGAGGCTGGGCCGCTGAAGAAAGCCCGGCCCCTGGCTTTCTTGCCAATACACATGCCCAGATGATCTTCCTGTGGATGCATTACCTGGCGGCTCAGCGGGATTTCCCCGAATTCGACGCCGAGTTGGACATGTATGTCATGAACAATTCTGGCATCTTCAGAGATACCGGGAAGTGCCTCGGCATCTATACCGTGAAACATGACCCCACTCAGGAGCGTACTGCAAGGGAGATTGCCCGATTCTCGGAAAGGGATGCCGAGATGTGGCTCAAAGGATGGGATTTGCGGGAGGTATTTCTCAAAAACGCCATATTGATGATAAACAGCCCCGCAGCCGACTTTGAGCTGCGCACGATGGAGCGACTCCCTGAACTAATGGCAGCATTCCAGGAAAAGGGTATTGAGCTAGACCCAATCTACACCATGTATAGCCCTCTGCAAGCGAATAAGGAATTTTGGGAAAGTAAAGAGCTGCAGTGCATACTGGTGAGACAGGCGCTTTCAGGGGGAGCTGATGTCACCCTTCCCGGGAGAGGGACGCTGCCATTGCAGTACGCCGCGATATTGCCTTACATGTGCTTCCACGTGGGCGGGACTCACCAGGCAGCGCATGCTGCCCATAAGATCCTGCTCGCTGACGGGGCCAAGATCTGGACCCATTGTGAGGTGGACAAGGTTATCATAGAGAACGGGACTGCCACAGGCATCCGCCTCACCGATGGCACTGAGATCGGTGCGAGAAAGCTGGTAATTAGCACTTTGAGCCCGCAGCAACTTTGCTTCGACTTGATAGGCAGGGAGCACCTGAGTTCCCAGATCGTGCGCCGGATCGAGCTCCTTGAGAGCAAGCACACAACCATAGGGTGGTACAACTGGGCACTCCAAGAGCCTCCAGAGTACACGGCTGCCGAGTTTAACCCGGACATAAATTACGCATATTGGCTCGGGCTGCACCAGGTCACCGACCCTGACACTATAGCCAGGGAGACCTATTGGAGAAGGCTGGGCAAGATGGCACCGCTGGAGGACCAAAACCCTGTTGTTTGGTGCCATAGCCGGATTGATCCCAGATATGCACCTCCAGGCAAGGCCCAGGCATCACATGAGAATTTTATGCCTCCCGCCACTGCCCTTACCGAGAGAGAATGGCTGCAATTAAAGAAGCAGCACTCTGAAGACATGATAAGCCTGTGGCAGACCTTTGCTCCCAACATGACCTGGGATAATGTCATCGGCTGTGCCCCTGACACCCCCTATGATTGCTGCCGGCTGAAGAATATGGGACCCGAGGGCAATTGGAATGTTCTAGATCCTGTGCCGCATCAAATGGGTAAGTTCAGGCCCATCCCTGAGCTCTCAGACTACAGAACACCGATAAAGAACCTTTATGCCACAGGGGTTGGCTGGCCTTTCGGGTGTGGTGCCTCGGTAGGTGAGGGCTACAGCTGCTATAAAATTATCGCCGAGGACCTGGGGCTCGGGAAGCCATGGCTTGAACCTGGTAAAGAAGAGCCTGACTCCTTATATGAAGTAATGAAAACTTTAGAGAAAAAGCTGCAGGAGAAGGCAAAAACCAAGGTGGGGGTAAAATAGAGCAGGGCACATTGTCGCCATAGCCATATGCGTTCTCCGAAGTCTAAACAAGGAGGCTGAAATGGCAGAGAAGTATGATGTGATAATCATAGGCGCCGGCCCCAACGGGCTAACAGCGGGTGCTTACCTGACTAAAGCGGGTCAAAAGGTTCTGCTGCTGGAGAAAAGGTACGAAGTAGGCGGAGGGCTCGCCACCGAAGAGGTGACCATTCCTGGCTACCTTCACAACACCCATGCTATGTACCATCTGATGGTAAATTATGCTCCCACTATGCAGGACTTCAAGATCGAGGAGGATTACAACGTTAGATTTCTTCATCCCGAGCTTGAGTGGGCCATGCATCTCAGCGGCGGCAAGTGCCTATGCATTTACCGCGATGTGGACAAAACCTGCCAGTCCATAGCCCAGTTTTCTCAGCGTGATGCCGATAGCTACCGAGACATGCACCGCAGGTTCGGCGAGCTTATGGACTCTTTCCTCGCACCAGCTACCTATGTGCCTCCAGTCCCGGCCATAACTCAGGCGATACAGCTGCAGTCTACAGAGGTGGGAAGAGACATCCTTGAGCTCTCAGAAGAGACCCCTGAGGAAATAGTGAATGAACTTTTTGAAAACGACATTGTCAGGACCCTCATGCTCTATGTCGCCTGCCACTGGGGGCTGGAATACGACGTCTCTGGGGTGAGCTATCTGGTGCCTCTTCTCCTTGACCGGGCCACGAATTATCGGCTTGTCGCCGGAGGCTCCCACAGGCTTTCCAATGCCCTACTCAAAGCGAACGTAGCCAATGGTGCTATGGTGAAGACCAGTGTCCGAATCAAGCGGATAATAGTCGAGGATGGGGCGGCAAAAGGGGTGGAACTGGAAGATGGAACTCAAATAGAGGCCGCTAAAGCAGTACTCAGCACCATTGACCCCATTCAGACCTTTCTTGGCCTTGTCGGTGAAGATAACCTGACCCCAGACTTCGTGCAGAAGACCAAGGGCTGGGACTGGGAAAAGTGGAGTTTGCTTGGGCTGCATCTGGCGCTTGAGGAAGCCCCCAAATTTAAGGCGGCAGAGTCAAACCCGGAGATAAATAACGCCTTTATCCATGTCCTAGGCTATGAGAGCACGGAGGAACTGAAAAAGCACTGGGACGCAATTCGTAACGGGGAACTGTTGGACAGCGCTGGTATCATGTGCTGCTTTCCCAGCGTTCACGACCCCGGCCAGGCGCCTCCAGGGAGGGCTACTGGCCATATCACTGAAATGGCTCCCTACAGGCTGAAAGAGGGAGCCGAGCAATGGCTTAAGATAAAATTCAAAGAGGATCAGGCAGACCGATGCCTGGCCACTCTTGAGAGATATGCCCCCAATATGACGAGGGACAAAGTGTTGTGGAAATACATATCTACCCCCGCAGATATTGCAAATAAGTTCGCAGACATGGGAGAGGGGTCGATCAAGCAGGGGGCATATCATACCCTTCAGATGGGGTATCTCAGGCCCAACGAGGAATGTTCCCAGAATAGGACACCGATCAAGAACCTCTACATTGGAGGGGCAAGCTGTTATCCTGGCGGGCTGATAACCTTTGGACCAGGATATGTGGCGGTCAACGCTCTGGCCAAGGATTTGGGAATAGAGAAATGGTGGCCAGAGCCTGAAATCGTGGCTGCTGCCCGGCAAAATGGAATGCTGTAAAAGCAACTGAGATCAACAGGAACGCATCCATGAGCCAGCTAATGCGATGGTTGTTGCCACCTTCGGTGTTTTGAGATATGATAGCCAGCGATAGTTTTGCCCTGACCAGATTGTGAAAGATGTAACGGGGCAGCTTCGGAAAGGAGAAGTAAATGGGCGGATACATGGGCAGAATGCTTTTCGTAGACCTGTCCCAGGGGAAGCTGTGGGATGAAATCCCCGAAGAGAATCTGTATCGGGACTTCATCGGGGGTTATGGGATCGGAGCCAGGATCATATTTGAGCGACAGCGGCCCAAGATAGACCCCCTGGGACCAGATGCCATCTTAGGATTTGTCACCGGTGTTCTCACCGGCACCCCAGCCCTCATCGGTTCCCGCTACGTGGTGG
>JADFVG010000174.1 GCA_015222405.1 Chloroflexota bacterium | reverse complement strand
CCATTTCACTGTTTTTGCCATTGTCGGGAGAGAGGAAGCAGCGTTTCACTTCGCCAATCTCTCGATATCTCCCACCACCGTGGATCGTGGCGAAAGCGTTGCCATCACTGTTGAGGTCACCAACACCGGCGGGGTAGAGGAAAGCTGCACTATAACGTTGCTGATAGACGGCGTTGAAGAAGCAACGCAGGAGTTGACACTAGGGCCAGGAGCCACCGATACCGTCACCTTTACGGTGACTGGAGACAAGGCTGGTACCCATGGGGTAATGGTGGGTGGCCTCTCAGACTCTTTCACGGTAACAGCGCCCTCGTTCCCCTGGACACTGGCTGGGGGCATAATAGGGGGTACTCTGAGTGCTTTCACAGTGGCGGCAATAAGTATATATTTGGTTGTCTTCCGCAAGAGGAGAGCAGCTACTTAGATAGTCACTCCAAGCCGCACCCAGGATAAAAGGTAACGATCTTCCCTCATTTGTCGCATCTATGATCCTCGCGCCATTTGCTCTTGATCTGACATGGGGTGCGTCGGGCTTCTAACCATCGCATAACGTAATTCTAACCTTGTTCCAACCTGGCAGAGATATACTCATCAAGGAAGTATAAGTGGCGAGCGATGACGGAGTCAGGTAAGTGACGACGTTCTTTCAAAGTGTAACTGTGGGGTGCTCCAGGGGATAAGTGAGTGGCTACCGATAAGCAGCGAGGGCATTAATAGCCTTGTTCTGTTGCATTTTTCCCAACGGCCGGTAGCTGAGAGTATTCGAATCTCATTATGGCTCCACATGGGAGCATTTCTTGCCACTTTGATTTACTTTAGAAAGGACATTGCGGATCTGTTGCGCCATCTGCCTCAGTACATAAGGGATTTGGGAGCCGCTAGCGGTTCAGACAGGAACTCTTTAATCACCTTCTTGATAGTCTCAACAATCTGACCGAGGCGGTGGGAGCCCCGTTAATGATTTTCGGTTTGAGCGAAAATGGAATCCCTGTGGGGCTGCTAATGGCAATTATAGGGGGATTCTTGATAATCACGGGGATGGTACAAAAATATGCACCCCGACTTTCGAGGTTGAGAACGACGCCGAGAATTGGGGATGCCATCCTGCTCGGTGTGGTTCAAGGGTTCTCTGTGTTCCCTGGACTGAGCAGATCCGGTCTAACGGTGTCTGCCTTCCTGTTTAGAGGATACGATGTAAAGAAAGCAATAAGGGTGAGCTTTTTCATGAGCATCCCGTTGATCCTGGCGGCGCAAATAGGGTTGGGTTTAATTGACGGGGTAAGCTTCAACACGGCAGCTATAAGCGGTATTCTGGCCGCTTTCTTCTTTGGCATTTTGACCATTGGCGCACTACTGAAGATTGCCACCAAAATGGATTTTTGGAAGTTCTGCGTTTTACTGGGAGGATTAAGCCTGTTGCCCTTACTGATAGAAGGGTTATAGACGAGGGTTTTCATTGGACACTGCCCACCAGAACCCCTTCAAAGCAGAAATGGCTGATAAGGCAGGGAACTTGGGGGCTATTGGGAAAGGATGATGATGCGCAGACAAATCGTGCTACTGCGAAGAGCGAAACAAATCTTCCAGACGGAGGGATTAGTAGCTCTTCTTAGGCGGGGATTTGCATTCCGCGCAACCTATTACCTCTATGAACATAGTCCATCGGAGAGATTGAAAGGGAGAACTGAGGCTGATTTTATGCCCAAAATCCAGGGGCTCACTTTCGAGATAGTCTCCACGAATCAGGAAGCCGATGAGCTGGCTGCTGAAGGCCTCGAGTTTCGTTCTCAAGATGGCATCGATAGAGAGCGGCTGGACAGAGGGGCAGTAGCGTTCTGTGCTTTCGTTGAGAAGGAGCTTGCCCACATAGGCTGGGTTGCCATGACTGAGGAAGCCAAGAAAATGGTCGACTCGCTCCCTTACAAAGTGGACTTCGCAGACAACGAAGTATGCATGGGAGGTGTCTGGACAAATCCAAAATACAGGCGAATGGGCCTCCTGGCGTATACCGATTTTAAGGAACATCAGTTTCTGAAGGAGAGGGGCATAGTAAAAAGCCGAGCTTCAATAGTTGCAACTAATATTGCGTCTCAGAGGGGCGTAGCCAAGTTTGGTGCCAAGATGTACGCCGAAGCGCACTACTCAAGAGTCCTGTGGTGGAAATCCTGGAAAGAAAAGCCACTGGCATAGGGCTTGCAATCAAGGTCTGTGAGACTAACCGGAATGAGTGTGCTACTCAGAAGAGGGAAACAAATCTTCCAAACCGAGGGGTTGATATTCCTACTATGGCGGGGACTTGAATTCTTACGAGTTTTTCAATATGGAACTTGGTATCTTTATGAAAATTATCCATCAGAGGCATTGAAGGGGAAAATTGAGGCTGACTTTATGCCCAAAATCAAGGATTTCACTTTCAAGATAGTCTCCACGAATCAGGAGGCGGATGAGCTGGAATCTGAAGGCCTCGAGTTTCGCTCACAGGTTACTAAGGCGAGAGAAAAGCTAGACAAAGGTGCAGTAGCGCTCTGTGTTTTCGTTGAGCAGGAGCTTGGCTACATATGCTGGGATGCCTTTACCGAGGAAGCCAAGAAAATGGTCGACCCCCTCCCTTACAAAGTGGACTTCGCAAACAACGAAGTATGCGACGGAGGTGCCTGGACCAATCCAAAATACAGGCGAATGGGCCTCTCGACGTATGCCAGTTTTAAAGAACATCAGTTTCTGCAGGAGAAGGGCATAGTAACAATGCGATATGCGGTATTTAGAGGTAATATTCCGTCTCAGCGCTTAGTAGAAAAGGTTTGTGCCAAGATGTACGCCGAAGCGCGCTACTTAAGAGTCCTGTGGTGGAAATCCTGGAAAGAAAAGCCGCTGGCATAGTGCTTGCGAAGCAAAGCTTGTGAGGCTAACCGGAATGAGTGTGCTACTCAGAAGAGCGAAACAGATCTTCCAGACCGAGGGGTTGATATTCCTACT
>JADFVG010000173.1 GCA_015222405.1 Chloroflexota bacterium | reverse complement strand
CTGGTAAAGGACGGCCGGAGCAGCCAGTGGCATGACGAACGGAGTGTTCGGGTAGAGATGTAGCTCTGCCCCACAATTGTAACTCATCAGGAGATTGCGGCGGACGCAGTGGGCGTTGGGCTGAGGTCTTAGCATAGAAATACTATTTAGCCCCAGTTGCTGTGCATAAATGGCAGTAGCCAGAGCGTGATTCGACCCTGCAGCACCAAAGGTCAAAGCCTCCTTCACCTTGGCATGGAGAGCATCACCCAAGATGAACTCTAGCATAGGAGTGCTAGAAACATTGAAATAGTCATAAGTGGATTGAACGAAACGCTCTCTTGTGTACCTGCAGTTGCTGGCCAAGCTGGCTGTAAAAGTGTACAATTGACAGCGAAGTTAGCCATGGACTTTGCATTGGCGAAGAGAGAAAGCAAAGCGGAAAACAATGCAAGCTAGAAAAGAGTATAATCGGACGCTGAGGGAGCTTGCCAAATGAGTTTTCCAGGGGATTTCGTATGGGGCGCCGCAGCCGCCAGCTATCAGATCGAGGGCGGTGCCTACGACGATGGCAAGGGACTATCGACCTGGGACGTGATGTGCCGACAGCCGGGCAAGGTCTGGGAAGGCAACACGGGCGACGTGGCGTGCGACCACTACCACCGGTATCAGGAGGATGCCCGCCTGATGGGTGAAATCGGGCTAAAGGCTTACCGCCTCTCGATTTCTTGGCCGCGCGTTATTCCCGAGGGTGTGGGGGCAGTCAATGAGAAAGGGCTGGCATTCTATGACCGGCTGATTGACGCCCTGCTGGAGAACGGTGTGCAGCCCTGGGTGACGCTGTTTCACTGGGATTACCCTTACGCCCTTTACTGCCGTGGTGGCTGGCTCAACCGTGACAGCTCCGATTGGTTCGCCGAATACACCAGGGTCGTAGTCGACAAGCTCTCTGACAGGGTCAAACACTGGATGACACTGAATGAGCCGCAGGTTTTCATTGGTCTCGGACATCAATCTGGCCAGCATGCTCCCGGCCTCCAGCTGGGCTTCGCCGATGTTCTCCTGGCTGCCCACAACGCGCTTCTGGCACACGGTAAGGCAGTACAGGTGATCCGCGCACGGACTAAGACCGGGCCAACTATCGGCGCTGCCCCTGTAGGCATCACTGCAATCCCGGCCACGGAGAGCCCCGATGACATTGAGGCAGCACGCACGCGAATGTTCTCCGTGTGGAATAAGAGTTGCTGGAACAATACCTGGTTCACTGACCCAATGGTCTTGGGCAGATATCCAGACGATGGGACGAAACTCTTCGAAAACGAGATGCCCTATATACCTGACGGTGATATGAAGACTATCTGCCAACCGCTCGACTTTTACGGTGCCAACATCTACACCGCACGGACTGTTCGTTCCACTGATGATGGCGGCACCAAGTCTGTAAAAGACCCCGACGGCCCCCCGCTCACGACCATAGAATGGGTGGTGACGCCGAAAGCTCTCTACTGGGGTCCCCGTTTCTTATATGAGCGGTACCAGTTGCCTATTGTTATCACCGAGAACGGTATGGCTAACTGCGACTGGATTCACCGCGACGGAAAGGTTCACGACCCACAGCGCATCGACTTCCTTGCCCGGTACCTCAGCGAGTTCAAGCGTGCCATCGACGATGGTGTGGTAGCTAAGGGTTATTTTCTCTGGTCCATTATGGACAATTTTGAGTGGAACCAAGGCTACAAGCAGCGGTTCGGCATCATTTACGTCGATTATGCCACAGGAGAGCGCATCCTCAAGGATTCTGCATACTGGTACAAGGAGGTAATTGCTTCCAACGGGGCGATTCTGGATAAGCCATAAGCAGGTCGTGGGACAGCTTAGGGTATGAAAACGGCTAATGAATATTATGTCAAGATGGTAAGGCCATGACAAAGTCTTGAACTCGTCTCCATCCAGCCAAGTGAGCATCACAGGCTAGATGTCACTTCTGAAGGGAAATGATAGCATAGAAAAAACAGTTCTTGCTTCGCCGGGTTTTGTCCAGATTCCTGGGCACTCGTAGCTACGATTCCTGCTGGAGTAAGCCGATAGCTTACGTACTTCCCCATTCAAACATGAGCAAATGTGGTTGAAGAGTCTACGTCTGTCCCGGCGTATGCCGCTGCAGGAACGAGAGCACCAGATCGATCGCCTCGGGGTACATGACGGTGACTCCATGCCCAGCCCCCTCGAAGGCCTTGTGCTCCACATTGGGGATAAGCTGGGTCATGATACGCGACCCCTCCGCGGGGAAAATGCTATCCTCGGTACCATATAGGATAAGCGTAGGCGGTTTCATCCCCCGTAGCCGAGGGGTAGCATCCCAATCCACATAGGCCGAATAGTTGCGGAGCTCGCCAGCGTACTTGGCAATTCGCTCCTCCCGGGTAATATCTCGCAGCTGTGCCCTGACCCACTCCAGCATCTCTTCACGCGAACGCTTCTCCTCCTCGCTCTGGGCCGGTCTCTCTGCGTAGAGGTTAAGCCCTACGGTCCCCTCTGTTGCTCGGGCCTTGTAGGCCGCCTCCGAACCTCGTTCCTTCAGGATCTGGATCCGCTTTCTCAGCCCATCTTTTAGCTCCTCGTCCGGTGACAACCAGGGCGCTGAGTCGGAGATGACCAAGCTGACAGATGCCTCCGGGTACTCTAGTCCGAAGGCGAGCGCGATGTGGCCTCCAGCCGATGTGCCCCAGACATGTGCGCGGTCATGGCCAAGGTGGCGCAGCAATTCTCGAAGGTCCCTGGCGAAGTTCTCCATCGTAAACCCCTCTTGCGGGTAGCTCGATCGCCCCGAAGCCCGGCGATCATACGTGATGACCTGAAAATGCTTGGCGAAGCGGTCCCGCCAAGCCGGGGCCTCCGCCTCCAAGAGGCCGGTGCCGAGTCCACCGAATCCACCATGGATGTGCACCACAGGGAAGCCCTCCCCTTCAGTCTCATAATACATCTGAAACCCGTTGATGTTGGCCGTTGGCATGACTCCTCCTTCCTTCCTTTCTACCGCTCACAGGCTGGCAATATTCCTGCTACTCATTGTACCAGGGGCCGCCAAGAGACTGTGGCTGGCCCGGGCCGTCAAACTCTATTATAGAACATCGCCCCCGGCCTTTCTTGCCATTCTCCCTCCTGTCAAGATGCCCTATTGACAGGCACGCTCCGCTCTTCTATCCTGTTGTCGAGCGTGTTGCTCCTGGGACACCGCAAAAGTAGGGTAAGGAGAGAATTTCTATGGTTGGAATCACCTCTTTTGGCGCCTATATCCCCTTATTCAGGTTGAGCCGAGATGCTATTGCCAAGGCCTGGCTTCGCGACTCCCTGGGGGGAGAGAGGAGCGTGGCAAACAGCGATGAGGACAGCATGACCATGGCAGTGGAGGCTGCCTTTGACTGCCTGCGGGGAGTCGAACGTAAGAATGTCGATGGCCTTTTCTTCGCTTCCACCACAGCGCCCTACAAGGAGAAGCAATGCTCGACCCTGGTGGCGGCAGTTGCCGACATGGAGAGCGAGATTATCACCGCTGACTACGCCAATTGCCTCAGGGCGGGAACCAATGCGCTGCGCTCCGCTCTCAATGCTGTGAGCGCTGGCAGGGCGAGAAATATCCTGGTCGCCGCTGCTGATTGCCGCTTAGGCTATCCTCGTTCCGATTTTGAGCAGAGCTTTGGCGATGGAGCGGCCGCGCTCCTCGTTGGAGACTCAGGGGCAATTGCCACACTGGAGGAGAGCTATTCCTGTTCAGAGGAGATGCTCGATGTGTGGCGAACAGACGAGGACACCTTCGTGCGTTCCTGGGAAGGTCGTTGGGTGTTAGGAGAGGGATACAGTGCCAATATCCAGAGGGCAACGAAGGAAGTGATGAAAAGGAGCCGCCTTGAGCCCAAGGACTTTGCCAAGGCTATTTTCCCATCCCCGGATACTAGGACCCACCGTCGCCTGGCCCAAAGCACGGGCTTCGATATCGGGAGCCAAGTCCAAGATCCCCTTCTGGCCGCAGTAGGCCACTGTGGCGCTGCCCACTCCCTGATGATGCTGGTGGCAGCGCTGGAGGAGGCAAAGCCCGGCGACAGGATATTGCTCACCTCTTATGGGGATGGCGCTGATGCCTTCGTATTCCAGGTCACCGAGGAGATAGAAAAGCTGGAGGAAAGGCGGGGCGTCAAAGGACACATCGCCTCCAAGATGTCCTTGCCCTCTTATGAGAGGTACCTTAGCTATCGGGATATAGTGGGGACCGTCCCCAGTGAGCCCTTCCGTCTCTTCCCCTCAGCAACCGTCCTGTGGCGAGATCGGAACTCAACCCTTCGCTGCCATGGCAGCAGATGCCGACGCTGCGGGGTAGTCAGCTACCCCATTCAGCGGATTTGCATCAACTGCCGCTCCAAGGATGACTTCGAGGAGGTAAGGCTTTCCGACAAGGGGGGCAAGGTATTTACCTTCTCTTCAGATAACCTCGCTGGCAGGAGCGATGACCCCGTAGTAGTGCAGACGGTTGTCGAATCTGAGGAAGGGGCAGCCAGGATATATTGCATGATGACCGATTGCCAGCCCTCCGAGGTGAAGGTGGACATGCCGGTGGAGCTGACCTTTAGAAGGATATATGAGGGTGCCGGCTTCCATAACTACTTCTGGAAATGTAGACCTCCCAGGGAAGGAGGCAAATAGAGTGGAGAGCATCAAGGATAAGGTTGCCATAGTGGGCATGGGCTGTACCAAATTTGGGGAGAGATGGGATGTAGGCCTTAATGACCTCGCCATAGAGGCTGCCTATGAGGCCTATGAAGACGCTGGAGTGGGGCCTGAGGACATTCAGGCCTGCTGGTTTGGGACGGTAAGTGCGCCCGTGATCGGTATCGGCGCTACCGTGGCCGCCGAGGCTCTAAAGCTCCACGATATCCCCATAACTAGGGTGGAGAATTGGTGCGCTACGGGCCATGAGGCCCTAAGGGGGGCATGTATGGGGGTGGCCAGCGGGATGTACGACCTCGTCCTCGTCTTGGGGGTGGAAAAGCTAAAGGATACGGGCTTTGCTGGCCTGGGCACCGGCCGCGGCATGCATCCACTATATGAGGCGCGGCGAACCGCTCCTGGTTCCTTCGCCTTGATCGCCACCCGATATTTTCATCAATATGGGTTGAGCCCTGAAGAGGGGAAAAGGACCATAGGAAAAATTGCGGTCAAAAATCACCACAACGGCAGCATGTGTCCCAAGGCTCATTTCCGCAACGAGATAACCCTGGAGCAGGTGATGAACGCCCCCATCATCGCCTGGCCCCTGGGGCTATTCGACTGTTGCGGCAACAGCGATGGAGGGGCAGCCGCTATCGTCGTCCGAGCCGATATGGCCAAGCAGTTCAGGCATGACCCTGTCTATATCAAAGGCCTGGGGCTCTCCTTTGACGCCATGCTGCCCCACAACCGACCCGGGTTCAGTTGGACTAGCTTCTCTTCTATGGTCAACTCGGCAAGGCAAGCCTATGAGCAGGCAGGGGTGAAAAACCCTCGCCAAGAGCTTGATATCGCCGTAATTCACGATTGCTTCACAATCACAGAACTGGTGATCTACGAGGATATGGGCTTCAGCCCCCACGGCGGGGCCAAGGAGGACATCGATTCCGGGTTCTTTACCCTTGAGGGCGGATTGCCTGTTAATACCGATGGGGGGCTAAAATGCTTCGGTCACCCTGTTGGCGCCAGCGGCCTGAGAATGACCTATGAGGTCTACAAGCAGATTCAGGGCAAGGCAGAATTGCCCAGCCGCCAGCTTAAGGAGGTTAAGCTCGGGCTTTCCCATACCTTTGGTGGTCCCCCTCAGGTAAGTGCTGTAGCCATTCTTGGTGGCGAGCCTGGATAAGGTATCGGGCATCTGGATTGACAATGGCCCTGCCTGACAGCGTGACGAAGCGCTTCCCGCCCCTTTCTATCCAGGAGGGGGAGTCTAGAGCCCAAGCTGCCTAGAGATGATCAACTCTTGGATCTCGGTAGTTCCCTCGGTAATGTGATAAAGTATAGCGTCACGGAAGTAACGCTGAATAGGTGACTCGGCCAAATAGCCAGCACCGGCATGGATTCGCATTGCCTCTTCTACAGTTCGGATGGTCACCTCGGAAGAGAAGGCCTTAGTCATGGGTGCTTCTTTGCGGCACTCTTCCCCCTGGTCATAAAGCCAAGCAACTCGATAAAGCAGCCACTTGGCTGCCTCTATTTCTATGGCCATGCGCGCTAGTTTAAAGGAAATAGCTTGAAACTTTCCTATCGGTTGACCAAATTGTTCT
>JADFVG010000022.1 GCA_015222405.1 Chloroflexota bacterium | reverse complement strand
GCAACCGGCTGAGAGACATCCTCCCATCGTTCCCCCTCGACATGAAACGGCCCCCTGTCCAAGCCGTGCCGGTCGTCATAGCCACAGCCACTCATGTAGCTCTCAGGAGATATCGGCTTGGCAATGACACGCCACTCTTTGCCGTTGGCGTCTTTTAGCAGCATCTCCACCTTGTTATATGACCTAAACCCAGGGACAAACTCGATCCGGTGACTTGCCTCGACGAAGGGGACAGCAGTTCCATCATCGCTTAATATTCCCCCTATAGCCAGACGAATAGCGCCATCCAACATCTCAGCGTAAGTGAGGGTCAGGTAAGAACTGGAGAATTGAGCTTGAAGCCAGAAGTAGATCTCCAAGGCGGCAAAGCCCCCAGGACGCCTTATCCCCCAACTGCGGTCCCTAGGACCCAAAAAGCCATCAGCATTGAACTGCTGGCCTTCGAAGGTGATGCTACCTGTATACCGCCCTGGCTGGTTATAGTGAACCAGAGCCCCTGATTCTGGGTCAGCGCCCACTATTTTGGGGAACAAATACGGTGCTATCCGCCCCTCAAATTCCAGAGAACAGCCTATGCCATAATCGTTGTCGCCCAAATAGATGCCCCACCGCTTCAGTGGCTCTAACACTTTGAAAGAAAGCGGGCCTATCTGGGTGTTGGCGCGGTCAGACTGCAAATGCCGCGAGATCCTGATATTACGCTGGACATCCTTGTGCCGCACGCAGACAAATCCGTCCATGATATTCACACTGGGATACGTCCCCAACCCGGCCATCAAATGCAACGTGCCCTCGGCATCGTGACAGCCAAAGAAAAACCGATCCATAAAATGGGGGTCACCACGTTCCACGACCTCAATGGTATCCGCAATCTGGTGAATCAAGTAATCGTCCCACTCTGTTACCAGCATCTTCTCCCTCCTCGATGCCTTATTTCATAGAGGCGAAAACACGCTATCCCCCTGCTCTAGGAGTCAATCAGGCTTGCTACTTATAGACCTCAGCCTTGCTACTTAAAGACCTCATTCACTATCGCCTCTGTCTCCTCCGGGGTGTACACATCTATTACACGATACTCGTTCTCCCCGACGACCTCATAGAGGGGAGATGGCCAGATTGACATATGCCCAATGCCATTAAGCTCCTCACCGCCATAATAGATAGGCCCAAGCAGGCTCTCAAAGCTCCCCGTCTCCATAGTCTCTACGATCTTGGCCGTATCATCCACGGTGCCAGCCTTCATCAGGGTATCGGTGATCACATACATGACATTTAGCGCCCAGAACGCCGCTGGGGTGCACTCGACACCATAGCGATCCTCGAACTCCGCAGCCTTGGCCTCAGCTTCAGGGTAAAGGCCCGCCAACGGGATTGGCATAAAGATTAGATAGCCCTGGCACCTATCCCAGCCTACATCCTCAGCATAGGATGGGAGCCAGTACCAGGTGGCACTCAGCCCTTCATAGCCCATATCCCACATGGCTTCGTTCGCTGCTCCAGTAGTAGTCAGAAACAGGTCAGGGTCCTTGGACATGACCTTGGTTGCTACCGGAAAGTATTCCGTCATGGCGACAGGGGTGTACTCCGGGGATACAACGTCAAGACCATAGTGGTCACAACAGGCTTCAATGCCATCACCGAGTGCGTAGCCGGTGTCATCATCGGGGACAACAAAGGCGACACGCTGCACCTCAGGGCGCTCTTCGACCAACCAGTCAAAGAAGGGCGCCATTTGGACCACCCAGGTGGCGGCGATCTGGAAGAACAGGGGCTTATCCGGCGTGAAGTGCTCCGGATTAGCACCGGACATGTCGAGTATTATCCCCTTTTCTCTGCATATAGACTCAGCGGCTAACCCTGGACTGCCAGTAGCCTGGTGCATGAAGTCCACATTATTCTCAAAGATGAGCTTGGTGGCCGAAGCCGCCCCTCCGGCGACACTCGCCACGTTATCTTCGAAGTAGAGCTTCCAGCGATATTGCTTTCCGGCCACGGTGAACACGCCGACGTCCTCAACAGCCATGCTAAATGCGTATTTCGCCGGCATCCCGACAATGGCTCCATAAGTGCCAAGCATCGGTAACCCCACGCCCATCTTGATCTCCGTTACACCTTCTCCCTCCTCTTCCTCCTCCCCTCCTCCACCACAGGCGGCGCCAATGACCAGCGCCAGAGCCAGGACTACAACCGCTACGAAAGATAGCCATCTCTTCATCTCCTACCTCCTTCTCTCCTTAGTGCTTCACTTGATAGAAGTGATAATATGCTATACCCCTCTGTCAAGAGTGTCAAGCCCCATCACCAAAGCAAGCACAGCGCTAAAAATTATCCTTGACCCACTGCACCGCATTTCTGAAAACAGCTAATCCCTCGCCTTGAACCAGATTCTCTCTTGTCCACCGTGGGTGATTGGTCCTAAATATGAACGCCTCTGGATGAGGCATCAGGCCAAAGATTCTCCCTGTTTCATCGCATATACCAGCGATGTTATCTACGGAACCACCGGGATTCCAGGGGTAATGGGCAAGGCTTCCTTGAGCATCAACATATTGCAGAACTACATGGCCATTATGCCATAGCCTCTGGCACACGCTCTCATCCCGGGGAATAAATTTTCCTTCACCATTCCTCACCGGGAGATAGATTCTTTCTATGCCTTGAGTAAAGATGCAGGATGAATCCTGATTAACCTTGAGATAAACCCATCTCGCTTCAAATCTCCCCGAATCATTAAAAGTAAGCGTTGTAACTTGGGCTCCATAATCCCCTTCAAAAGCTGGGATCAGTCCTAACCTCACCATTGCTTGAAATCCGTTACAGATGCCAATGATCAATTTGCCATCACCTATGAATCGTTGAAGCTCAAGCGCAAGGTTGTATTTCAATTTATTGGCCAGCACTTTTCCACTAGCAATATCGTCACCAAAGGAGAACCCACCAGGAATGGCCAGAATTTGAAAGTCTTCCAATCGCACCCTGCTATCGATGATGTCATTCAGATGCACTCTTCGGGCCCAAGCTCCAGCAAACTGAAAAGCAAACTCAGTCTCATAATCACAATTTATTCCATATCCAGTTAATACCAGAACCCTAGGCTTCATATCACCAGCTCAAAGTCTTTTGCCAGGCATCCTTCAGTTCGCAGATATTCGCCCTGATGACAACCTTACGATTCAAACCTTGTATCACAAAATCTTCATCCCCGGTTACATGACCAATGGAGGCGAAGACGTGTCCTTTCATTATTTGCTCAAAACTCTTTTTGTTCTGCGGCGAAACGGTAACCACAAATCTCGACTGTGATTCCGAGAACAGGATGGTGTCATTTCTCTTTATTCCATCTGTGGGCGTCTGGGCGAGATCGATGTTCATTCCCAAGCCACCGGCAAAAGCAGTTTCCGCCAGGGCTACAGCCAACCCGCCGTCAGAGCAATCATGGCAACTGGCGATCAACCCTTGGCCAATAGCCTCGGTTAATGACTGGTACATTCTGATAGCTTGCTCATCCACCTTGGGAATGTTGTTGCCAACGAAGCCATGCTCGGCATAGTACTCACTGCCCCCAAGTTCATCCCTGGTTATCCCCAAAACATAAACCATATCTCCTGCATTCTTGGCATCCATGGTTACCGCCTTTTCCACGTCCTCTATCTTGCCGATGACGGAAAACAGGATTGTAGGGGGAATGGATATTTTGATGCCATCGCCGAGGTAATCATTTTTCATCGAGTCTTTTCCCGATATACAGGGCACGCCGAAGGCGGTGGTATAATCGTATAGCGCTTGGTTTGCCCTTACCAGTTGAGCCAGCTTATATTCGCCGTCGGGATTCTTTTCCGACTGGACCGGGTCACACCAGCAGAAATTATCCAGCCCGGCTAAATGCGCCAGAGAGGCACCAACAGAGATAGCGTTTCTTACCGCTTCATCTATGGCACAGGCGGTCATGTGATAGGTATCGATATCGCCATACTTAGGACAGATGCCATGAGCCGCCACCACGCCCTCGTTTGAATCCAGCAGCGGCCTTATTACCGCGGCATCGCTGGGGCCGTCGTTCCCCTTTCCCACCAGTGGTTTTACCACTGAGCCACCCTGCACCTCATGATCATACTGGCGAACAACGTATTCCTTAGAGCAGACATTGAGTCTTGAAAGCACCCTTTTCAGGATGGCGGTCAAATCCTCTGGCTCCTCAAAGTGTGGCAGTTCATGTTCTGGTGGCCTCCATTTGGCCCTTAGCTTCATCTGGGGTGGATTGTGGAAGAAATTCATATCCATATAAGCCACTGTTTTGTCGTCATAGAAAACGTGAAACTTTCCGCTGTCGGTAAACTTCCCCACCGCTGCAGCCTCAACACCCCGCCTTTTAGCCAGGGTGAGAAAGTCATCCATCTTTTCTGGTGGAACGATCAGCGTCATCCTCTCTTGCGACTCCGAGAGCAGGATCTCCCAGGGATCAAGCCCCTCATACTTTAGAGGGCATCGGTCAAGAAATATCTCACAGCCGCCACTCAGCTGTGCCATCTCACCTACCGATGATGATAGTCCACCGGCCCCATTATCGGTCAGGGTTTGGTACAGCCCCAGGTCTCTTGCTTCGAGCAAAAAGTCGCTCATCTTTTTCTGGGTAATGGGGTCTCCTATCTGCACTGCGGCTGCGGGCGAGGCCTGGTGTAGCTCCTCGGAGGAAAAGGTTGCCCCATGGATGCCATCCTTGCCAATCCTGCCCCCGCACATCACCGCCAGGTGGCCGCTCTCTATTTTTTTGAGGTGTGATGCCTCACCCAGGAGCTTGGCCGGCATTATGGCGCAAGTTCCGCAATAGACCAATGGCTTGCCCAGAAAGCGATTATCGAAAACGATGCTTCCATTTATCGTGGGAACCCCTGATTTATTCCCCCCGTGCTCCACCCCCCTTCTCACCCCCTCAAAGATTCTTTTTGGATGGAGTAGTCCCGGTGGAAGCTCTTCGTGGTAATAAGGGTCAGCGAAGCAGAAGACATCGGTGTTGAAAATCAGCTTCGCCCCCCTTCCCGTGCCCAGAGGGTCGCGGTTGACGCCAACTATACCGGTTAGAGCCCCGGCATAGGGATCGAGAGCAGAGGGCGTGTTGTGGGTTTCCACTTTCATAACCACGTTCCAATCGGGGTTGAACTTTATCACCCCGGCATTATCCTTGAAAACAGAAACAAGCCACTCCCTGCCGATCTCCTCCGTTGACCTTTTGATATAGGATTCAAATAGGGAATCTATTTTGATCGTTTTCTCGTTCTCCTGATATTCAATCAAGGCATTAAATATCTTATGCTTACAGTGCTCCGACCACGTTTGGGCAATCGCCTCTAACTCAACGTCCGTTGGTCTGCTGCTGAGGCCAACCTTTTCCCTCCCTTTTACTACCTCTGAGGCATAGAAATAGTCCCTTATCGCTTTCATCTCCTCCAGGCTTAGCACCAGCAGGCGTTCTTTGCTCAGCCTCACGAGTTCCTCATCACCGATGTCGAGGTCAATTTCCAAAACCTGGGGCTCATGTTCCAGCTCCACCTTGGGCAGGACAACATCCATACCCCTTTCCTCATCCCATTCCTCGATGCTCCTTATTTCCCATCTTTCAATCAACTGGTTAGCCAACAACCCACTGGCAATTTTCTCAACCTGTTCCCGGGAGACATCGCCCGTAATCAAATACTGCCTTGAAGTGTAAACAGTACCTACTTTGATTTTCAACATATCTTCTATGGCTTCGGTCGATGTTTTCCCCACGTTATCGGTTACTCCCGGCCTGAAGCCCACCTCTATCAACCAAGAAAAGCCCCTGGCTTGAGGTTTGTCACAGGTGAAAACCTGAGTGATGGGGTCAGCAAATAGATTCTGGCCCAGCATTTTCAATTGCTCTGGGGAGAGCTGAGCATCAATGGTGTAAACATCGATAGTTTCCACATCCGTGACCGGGATATTGAGGTCCTCGATTATCCTCTTCCTCACGCTCACGCCCAGGGCATCTACCATATTCTCTTTGAAGCCAACTTCAATCCTGTGCGCCATGGCTCACCCTGCCGTTATTCAAGAACTGCTTTTGCTCGCTCTATTCTATAACACTTTTGCTTCTATCGCTACTGCAGCAGTGGTGATCGAAGAGTTGAGGCGCTGGGGGGGTTGACAAGATAGCTGAATATGTGGTATAAAAAGTAATTTTTCTATAAGATGACTTGAAATTGCCCATCGCTGTAGCTAGGGGGGCACGGAGTTGCAGACCTTCGCCAAGCATCCCAAGCGAGAGGTCTAAAAAAGGAGGCAGAGGATGAAGTTTGTCGTTATCGGGTTAGGACAGTGCGGGGGAAGAATTGCAGACGAGTTTGCCGTAATGAACAGGAGGGCGCAATCGGAGCGCCGGGTGCGGATCATCACCGGGGCCTACGCGGTGAATACCGATGAGGCTGACCTTTCGGGATTGACAACCATAAGCTCTGACTACCAGCATAGAATCCTACTGGGAGGGCGCAAGACCACAGGTCATGGCGTCGGCAAGATAAACGAACTAGGCGCTGAGATAGCAAGGGAAGGGGGAGACAAGATCATTGACGCCATAAGGGCGACCAAGAGATTCTATGAGACGGACGCTTTCCTGATCGTGGCGGCAGCCGCCGGGGGTACCGGATCTGGAAGCTTGCCGATAGTGACACAGTTGATAAAGGAAAGATATAGGGACAAACCAGTTTATGCTCTGGCTGTGCTACCCTTTGAACACGAGGTAAATGCCGAGGCAAGAGGCGTTTACAACACGGCTACCTGCCTTAAGTCTGTCTATCAGGTGGCAGATGCGATATTCCTCGCTGACAATCAGAGGTACCTGCGGAAGGATTCCAGCCTCAAAAACAATATGGATGCCATCAACAAGCAAATAGTGGCTCCGTTCTACAACCTGCTATGCGCCGGGGAGGAGAAAAAAAGGCAGTACATCGGAGCCCGAGTAGTGGATGCTGGCGACATCATCCAGACGCTGGGGGGATGGTCAACAATAGGCTTTGGCGCATCAGCTCTGGAGCGGCTTAAGGTTCCTATTGAGAAGAAGCGGGACTTCAGGAAGAAGGGCGCAGAAACCCTCAGAGGGTTACAGGCAATGGACGAGGCCCTGAGCGAGCTATCGCTCGATTGCAGGCCAGAGGATGCTAGGAGCGCTATTTACCTGCTCTCAGCTCCGGCTAAGGAAATGAATATGGATGTCTTCAAGGAGATTGGAGACTATTTGAGGGAGCTAGCACCCCATGCCACGATCCGAAGCGGTGACTACCCGAGGCAGAGGGGAGAGGTCAACGTAACCCTGATCCTGTCCAACCTTAGCGATGTGAGCAGGATAACAGAGTTCTACTATCAACTACGGGAGTCTGTCCCCATGATGAAGAAGTGGGAGGAGGAAGCAGAAGCCAAGTTCAGAGCCCTGGAGGAAGCCTGGGAAGAGGTGCCGGTCCTGTCGCTGAAAGGCAACCACGGCTAGTCTTTGAGAGTCTGTGACCTTTTGCTATCGCCAATATTGACCAATTGGTGCCACATTATTGAACCTTTTGCCAGTAGTAGAAAGAGGAGCAGATTCTTAGAATACTAGTGCTTCGATTTTCACCGGTGACCGCAAAATAGGACAAAAAAGATGAGGCGATCAAAGTTATTAATCCAAGAAAAGAGAGATTACGCCACGAAGCGCGAACCATACCATGCTCCTCTGGTTCGCAAGTTCCCCCGCTGGAAGCTGAAAGGCTGCCCTAACTGCGGCGGAGACTTATACCGAGACGGGCAGGAATACACCTGCTTACACTGTGGCAGGAAGCAATGGTGAAAGGGCTTTAGCGCATTATCGGCACTGCGCTGCTTTGTGAATTGAGCAGTTTGCGCCGCAATATGTAGCTGCATACATCGAAAAGGGATTTTAAAAGGGGCTGGCTAAAGCTAGCCCCTTCTTCTTGGTTCTTGCATAGTAAATGTCATTGTGCTACAGTCAAACAGTAGCCCAAAAAGGCATATCCCCTCGGCTCCGAGGAAAACAAAAGCTGGAAAGCGATGGCTGCGGTATTATCAAAGCAAGATATCCTTGCTCTGCTGAAGCGAACGCCGCCCCTAGTGGAAGCTGCTATCGATCTTGAAGAGCAAATACAGCCCAACGGCATCGACCTCACGGTGCAGGGTGTCGCTCTCATTGCCTCCGCGGGCCAGATCGGTTCTGGTGCCGAAGAACGCAGACTCTCCAATCACAGCCCTCTGCAATTCGACGCCCTTGGCTTTCTAGAACTGCCTGCCGGCTGCTATGTGGTTACCTTTAACGAGATCCTAAACCTGCCTAAAAACATCATGGCTTTAGGCAGACCCCGTTCCAGCCTTCTCAGATGTGGGGTCAACATAAACACTGCTGTCTGGGACGCCGGCTACTCAGGGCGATCCCAGTCGCTGATGGTGGTCTACAATCCCTATGGCTTCCGGTTGAGCCTTAATGCGAGGATATTGCAGCTTGTATTCTTTCCCCTAACCGGGGAAACCGTGACCGGCTACGAAGGTATCTTTCAAGGCGAAAACCTGTGAACAGGATGTCAACGGGAGAGCCTTGAAGATGAGCCCATCTATATGTCGGTTTCTCTTCTACCATCCTCTGTCCCACAGGTAAGCTATTATGCACTGAGCAAATCTTTCACGGAGTATATCCCATGCTGAGGGCAAAGTGAAGCCCGCTTTCGCGCTACGACGCCTGACTAGCCCCCTTTACCAAACTTTGATACCCAGGGTATAATGTAAGTTGCTGATGACAAACGGTGGCTTGAACTTTGATATACCAAACTCCGGTTGAAAGAGAGAAATGGAGCGAGTTCAAGTACGGCAAAGGATAGGCCTGTTTCGGTGGCGCGGTGGCCTTAGAGAGGTGGCGCTAATCCTATGT
>JADFVG010000172.1 GCA_015222405.1 Chloroflexota bacterium | reverse complement strand
GGGCTGGAGCAGGCTACCGAGCTTTCCCGGGAGGAGGCCTCCAGCTTTATCAACGCCTATTTTGAAAAATACCACGGGGTAAAAGAGTACATCGAGACCACAAAGCGCCTCGTCCGAGAGCGGGGCTATGTTGAGACCGTTCTTGGCAGAAGGCGATATATCCCTGAGGTTCATTCCCCTAATGGTCAGGTGAGGGCGGCGGCGGAGCGCATGGCGATAAATATGCCGGTTCAGGGCACTTCTGCCGACATCATAAAAGTGGCAATGATCAACCTCCATCAAGAGATGGAGAGGCGAGGGTTCCGAAGTAAGATGATCCTTCAGGTTCACGATGAGCTGGTCTTCGAAGCGCCTCCGGAGGAGCTGGAGGAGATGAGGGTATTGGTGGAGGAGATCATGCCTCAGGCGATGAAAATCAGCGTTCCGCTCAAGGTAGATGTGAAGGCAGGAAAGAACTGGGGCCAGATGGAATAGGGCAAGAGGGCAAAAAGGCATATACGACAGCAATTGACAATTTCCAACCACAGCATTTAGAGCGAAACAATGCCTGAGCTACCCGAGGTGGAAACCATTAAGCGAGACCTCGCCCCCAGGATAGTGGGTCAAAGCTTCGCTGGTGTCACCCTAAATTGGCCTAAAACGGTTCAAATTCCCTCGTCAGAGCACTTTCAGCACCGTTTAATAGGTAGGACTATAGAAAAACTGGATAGGCGCGGAAAGTACCTCATTTTGCGTCTCTCAAGTGGTGAGGTTCTAATCCTGCATCTCAGGATGAGCGGCTCGCTGTTGCTCAACCCCTCCCCTGCGGAACCTGACCCGTACTTTCGAGCTATTTTCCATTTCGACGATGGAACCCAACTCTGCTTTCGCGATCCCCGCAAACTGGGTGTGATGTGGCTGGTAGAGGATGAAGCCACGGTCGTGGGCAAGCTCGGTCCTGAGCCCTTGGAGCCAGATTTCACCGCTGAGGTTCTGGCCCAGCTTCTGGCAAAGCGCTCGGCTGTGATCAAGGCTGTGCTCTGCGACCAGACCTTTCTCGCCGGTGTCGGCAACATGTACGCCGATGAAGCCCTCTTTGCCGCCGGCATCCATCCTTTGAGGAGGGCAAGAAGCCTCTCATGGGAAGAGGTGGTGAGGCTGCACAGCGCACTGCGTCAGGTGCTGGAGGCGGCTATCGCTGGCGCGGGGGCTAGCATCAGTGATTATCGCCGTCCCGATGGCAAGCCAGGGGCAGCGCAGTTTGAGTTTCGGGTCGCCCATCGTGGTGGCCAGCCGTGCCCCAAATGTGGTACCCCGATTGAGCGCATCCCGGTTCGCAACCGGGGGACGCACTTTTGTCCTAGATGCCAGGGTTGATTGTAGCTCTAATCCGCAAGCCTATTGACAAATCGAAGCACACTGTGCTAGAGTAATGCTCCACCGACCGTTACGGCGGTGAGAGAGAAAACTAGCGTAGAGAACCAAAAAAGTCGCTTGGATCGGTTACGACCGAGACGGCCATAAGGGGTGCGAAAGCCTTCTCGGGCGTGCCTGAGAAGGTTTTTTCATTCTAGAGGCTGTGGAGTGCAGAACGCTATTACTGACGTTTCAGGGATAAAGGTCGGTCATTACACTGATAGGGAGGCGGCCACTGGCTGCACTGTGATCCTGTTCGAGGAGGGAGCAGTGGCTGGTGTCGATGTTCGTGGCTCAGCGCCAGGCACCAGGGAGACCGACCCCTTGCGCCCCATGAGCCGGGTGGGGCAGGCGCACGCAATCCTCCTCAGCGGGGGCAGCGCCTTTGGCCTTGAGGCTGCTGGCGGTGTGATGCGCTATTTGGAGGAGCGGGGCTATGGCCATGATGTCGGCGTGGCCAGGGTGCCCATTGTTCCCGCTGCCATCCTCTTCGATCTCCGGATAGGCAGCGCCAGTGTAAGGCCGGGCCCTGAGGAGGGCTACAAGGCTTGTCTCGCCGCCTCAAGTGGGCCGGTAGCTGAGGGTAGTGTTGGTGCTGGAACTGGTGCTACCGTGGGCAAGATACTGGGTCCCGAGAGAGTGACCAAGAGTGGCCTGGGCACCGCAAGCGAGAAAGTGGGCGATATCACTATCGGCGCTATCGTCGCTGTTAATGCTGTAGGGGATGTGGTTGACCCTGAAACCGGGGAGGTCATCGCCGGCCCGCGCAACATCGAGCACGGCGGCTTTTTCAGAACTATCGACATCATGAAAAAGATCAGGGAATCGAAGAGTGCCGTTGCCACCAATACCACCATCGGGGTTGTGGCTACAGATGCCCAGCTAAATAAGGAGCAGGTGAATAAGGTGGCTCAGATGGCTCACGATGGTTTGGCCCGGGCGATCAGGCCCACTCATACCATGGCCGATGGCGATGCTATTTTTGTCCTTTCCACAGGGAAGGCTGGGGAGGCTGGTGTGGAGGATGTAAGTATTATCGGCTCAATAGCGGCAGAGGTGATGGCCAGGGCAGTGGTTAGGGCGGTGACCGAGGCCGAAACCGTTGCCGGTGTGCCTGCGGCTAAGGATATCAGGCATGGAAAAAGGGAAAAAGATTGATATTGGCTTCATCGGTGCCGGGACTGTAGGCAAGGCTCTGGCGGTAAGGCTGAGCGGCAAGGGGTATCCCGTGGTGGCGGTTTCCAGTCGCACCGAAGCCTCAGCCCAGCGCCTGGCACAGGCCGTTTCCGGGTGCGGGGTGTATGATGACGGACAGGCGGTGGCCGATGTCGCTGAGCTCGTTTTCGTCACCACCCCTGATGATGTCATCGCCCCTGTGGTGGCCGGGCTAAATTGGCATGCCGGTCAAAGCGTCGTTCATTGTAGCGGGGCCGCTTCTACGGATATTCTTGAGCCGGCGAGGGGGTTTGGTGCTCATGTCGGCGCCTTTCACCCCCTTCAGACCTTCGCCAGCGTGAGCCATGCCATAGAGAATATCCCCGGCTCCACCTTCGCCATAGAAGCTGAGGAGCCCCTGTTTAGCATACTGAAGCAGATGGCTTCAGCCCTGGACGGGGACTGGGTGAGGCTTGGTGCTGGCGACAAGGTGCTCTATCATGCGGCGGCGGTGTTTGCCTGCAACTACCTTTATACCCTGGTCAAGCTGGCCACCGATATGTGGCAGGTCTTCGGGGTTTCCACCCCGGAGGCAACAAAGGCTCTTCTCCCCCTGCTTCGGGGAACGGTTAACAATCTGGAAAACGTTGGCTTGCCTGGCTGTCTCACTGGCCCCATTGCTCGCGGTGATCTGGGGACGATAAGAAGCCACCTCGATGCCCTGGAAATGAAGGTGCCGCAGTTGGTTTCCATCTATCGGGAGCTGGGGCTCAACACTATCCCCATAGCTCTGGCGAAGGGGAAGATCGATAAAGAGAGAGCTGGGGAGCTGGAGTTATTATTAAAGGAGGGGTTGTCATGAGAACGATGCTCAAGGGTAAGATTCATCGCGCCAGGGTCACCGATGTGGACCTGGACTATGAGGGGAGCATCACCATCGACAGGGTGCTCATGGAGGCGGCAGACATCCTGCCCTACGAGATGGTCCATGTTCTCAACGTGAACAACGGAGCTCGCTTTCAGACCTATGCTATTGAGGGGGAAAGGGGCTCGGGTGAGATCTGCATCAATGGCGCTGCTGCCAGGCTGGTCTCCAGGGGGGACATGGTCATCATCCTTGCCTATGCAGTCGTTGGCGATGAGGAAGCCCGCTCCATCGAGCCAAAGCTGGTGTATGTGGATGAGCAAAACGCCATTGTCCCCCGAAAGGAGCTCTCGAGTGCTGGGAAGATTTGATGATCTGCTGAAAACCACCCTCAGGGTGAGGGAGGAGGAAGGGCCGAGCAAGGTAACCACCCTGAAGGAGGCGGTGAGGAAATATGTGAAGCCAGGGATGACGCTTCACTTCAGTGGCACCCATTCCTCTGCCAGTGCCGCTCTCTACGAGGTCACCAGGCAGTTCTGGAACAAGAAGCCGCAATTTACCTTAATTGGCAGTGCTGCTGGCACTCGCGTCAACCTTGTTCACCTGGGGATGCTAAAGAAGCTCATCGGCACCTTTCATGGCGATACTTTCCCCGTTCCCAGTCCCAATCCTGTAATCCAGAAAGCTTATGGGGAAGGGGTGGTGGAGTTTGAGCATTGGACCCTGAGTTCAATGGTGCAAAGGTTGATGGCGGGGGCAATGGGCGTTTGCTTTATGCCCACGAGGTCCCTTATTGGCAGCAGCATGGCTGAGGACAATAAGGACTCCTTTTTGATGATGGATGACCCCTTCGGCAGTGGTAGAAAGGTAGGCCTGGTAAGGTCTCTTCAACCGGATGTCAGCTTCGTTCATGGGTGGGCTGCCGACTGCTATGGAAACACCATCTTGGTTCCTCCGTTGGCAGAAAACATATGGGGGGCTATGGGCGCGAAAAATGGCGTCATAGTTAGCGTGGAGAAGATCGTGTCCACGGAATTTATCAGGGAGCACTCCGCATGGGTCAGGCTTCCGGGATATGTGGTGAATTGCGTATGTGAGGAGCCCTTCGGCGCCCATCCCGGGGGTCTCACCAACCACGGGGTAATGGAGCTGGAGGGCTATGGGGAGGACTACGATTTCATTATCGAGCATCGCCAGGCGACCCGAGACCCCCAAGCTCTGGACGCCTGGATTAAGGAATGGGTGCTGAATTGTGAGAGCCACAGGCACTACCTGCGCAAATTGGGGTCCCAGAGGCTTCTCTACCTCAGAGGTAAGGTGAAGAAGAATTCCTGGGAGCAAGAATTGGAACAGATCGTGGAGGAGGTCTCCACCAGCGCGGAATATAGCCCGGTTGAGATGATGGCGGTGGCGGGGGCAAGGAAGATGAAGGATGTGATTCTCAAGAATGGTTACAAGACCATACTCGCCGGTATCGGGGTTTCCAATCTTGCTGCTTGGCTTGCCTATTATGATCTGAAGGACCAGGGCTATGGCATCGACCTGGCGGCGGAGATAGGCTTCTATGGCTATGTTCCCAGGCCGGGGGACTCGTGGGTCTTCAGCCACCATAACATACCCACCTGCAAGATGGTGACCGATATTACCGACGTTCTGGGCGTCATCACCGGCGGCGAGAACAATAGGACCCTGGGAGCCCTTGGCGGGGCGCAGATCGATAAGTGCGGCAATATCAACTCTACCGAGATACCGGGTGAGCTTTACCTCCTGGGCTCAGGTGGCGCCAACGATGTTGCTAG
>JADFVG010000171.1 GCA_015222405.1 Chloroflexota bacterium | reverse complement strand
GTTAATGTGCTTAAAGCAGTTGACCACAGCCCGGAGCTTCAGCGCCTCGTTGAGCAGCTTGTTTTCAGAATAGCAGGCCAGCTCGCCGATGAAGATTAAGATAGCGAATTGAATCATGCAAGGTACTTTCCAATGAGAAGCTCTAGGTCCCGCTTCCTCTGTGCTGGTATCTTCTTTGGGGCAGTGATAATGGCGTCCTTTAATGCGTGAGCGCAGATGCACTGCCGCTGCTGTGGAATGCGAGCCGCTGCGATGCGAATGATGTTTTTTGCGGTAGCGGCGTTGCGAAACAGATTGTTGATTAGCATCTCAACTGATACTGACTCCTCGGTTTCATGCCAGCAGTCGTAGTCGGTAACACAGGCCACAGTGGCGTAGCAGATTTCTGCTTCTCTTGCCAGTTTTGCCTCAGGGAGGGCGGTCATCCCGATGATGCTTGCTCCCCAGGAGCGGTAGAGATTGGACTCCGCCTTGGTGGAAAAGAGAGGCCCTTCCATAACCACACAGGCGCCTCCTTTATGTACCCTCGCCCCTTGATCCTGAGCTGCTTGATACAGGATTTCACTCAAGACTGGGCAGAAGGGGTCAGCGAAGGCAACGTGAGCCACCACCCCCTGGCCAAAGAAGGTGTTCACCCTGCTTTTGGTGCGGTCGATTAGCTGGTCAGGGATGACAAGGTCAAGGGGGCGAATCTCCTCCTTCAAACTGCCCACGGCGCTTATGGAGATGAGCCATTCCACGCCTAGCGACTTCAGGGCATAGATGTTGGCTCGCCCCGGAAGCTCGGTGGGGCTGATGTGGTGCCCCTTGCCGTGGCGGGGGAGAAAGGCGATCCTCGTCCCCTCCAGGCTTCCGATGACGATGGCATCGCTGGGGTTGCCAAAGGGCGTCTTCACTTTGACTTTCTTCACCTCGGTCATGCCCTCTATCTCATAGAGGCCGCTGCCGCCGATGACCCCGATCTTGGCTTCTTTTTTCATCTTTTGCCTCTGTTCTTTTTGCGTTTATTTTATAAAGATAGAATTTTCCGCAGTCTTACCTCATAGGGTTCTCTGACTACACCCTTCTCGGTAATTATAGCAGTTATATAGATGTGAGGGGTGATGTCAAAGGCGGGGTTTGCCACCTCCACCCCCACCGGGGCGATGGGTATCCCTTCAATACGAGTGACCTCCTCGGGACTTCTCTCCTCGATGGGGATTTCATCCCCTGATGGCAGTGAAAGGTCGATGCTGCTTGAGGGGGCAGCGACATAAAAGGGGACGCCATTTTCCATGGCCAGGACCGCTAAATTATAGGTTCCGATTTTATTGGCGACATCGCCATTGGCGGCAATCCTGTCGGCGCCGACAATTACGCAGTCGATCCTGCCTTGAGAGAGAAAATGGCCGACCATAGCGTCGGTGATCAGGGTGAAGGGGATGCCTTCGCCCGCTAGCTCCCAGGTGGTGAGGCGCGCCCCCTGAAGCAGGGGTCGGGTCTCGGTGACAAAGACATGGATTTTTTTGCCCTCCTCCTTTGCTGCCTTGATCGCCCCCAGCGCTGTGCCATAGCCTGCTGTGGCCAGGGCACCGGTGTTGCAATGGGTCAATATGGTGAAGCCATCCTTTATCAGCTCAGCGCCATATTTGCTCAGCTTCCTGTCTGCCTCTTCATTCTCGACCTCCAGCTTTTGGGCCTTCTTAAGGAGCGCCGCCTTTATCTGGGCCACATCCTCGATAGCTTCAGCCGTCTGCTTCATCCTCTCCAGCGCCCAGAAGAGATTGGCAGCGGTAGGTCTGGTGGCGGACAGTGCTTGGGAAACAGTGCCCAGTTTGGACATGAATTCCTCTTTGGATGCTGCTTCGATTCCTTGAGCCCCCAGAGCCATCCCATAGGCGGCAGCGATGCCAATGGCTGGAGCTCCCCGAACCCTCATCTCTTTGATCGCCGAGGCTACTTGACGATAGTCCTCCAGCTCTAAGAAGACCTCCTCCCAGGGAAGCCTGGTCTGGTCAAGGAGCCTGATCTTGCCTGAAACCCACTCAATAACTTTGATCATCGCTTACTTTTATATGTTAGCCTTTGTCCTTTCCCTGAATCAACTTGAACTTTATCACATCTACCAGCCCCAGGTCGGTGAGCCTTAGCTCCGGGATCACGGGCAGGGCGAGGAAGGAGAGGGTAGCGAAGGGGTCACTGAGTCTGGTTCCAAGCTCTCGGGCGATGGTCTGGAGTTTTTCAAAACTTTCCACCACCACTGCCAAAGGTTCCGGCGACAACAGGCCAGCGATGGGCAGGGGTAGGGAGCCTTGCACAGCCCCACCGGCGGCGATGACCAGCCCTCCCTGAAGTTTTTCGACCTCGCCGATGGCAAGGTGTATATCGCTATCGCTCGTGCCTACGGCTATGATGTTATGGGAATCGTGGGCGATGGAGGAGGCGAGTGCCCCTCTCTTCAGGCCAAAGCCTTTCACCAGCCCAAGGCCGATGTTTCCAGTGGCTTTATGCCGCTCCACAACCACCAGCTTGAGGATGTCCCTCTCGATATCGGGGAGGACAAAGCCTTTTTCGACCTTTGGCCTTTCTTCGACTTTTTTTGTGGTTATCTGGTCGGGGACGATCTCTATGATGGGATGAGCCCATTCCTCTGCTGGTATCTGAAGCGCCCCAATATCGAAGGGCTTGATGTTTATAGTGTGTGTCATCTCTTTGTCCTCTAGCATCGAGGGCGAAAAAGGCGAGAAAAGCGCCTCCCCTTCTCTGGCTACCAGCTCCCCGCGGTAAAACACCATCTCTGCCTCGAAGGTGGAGAGGTCGCCCACCACTACGAGATTGGCAGCATAGCCCGGCGCTATGGCACCAAGGCCGTGGAGCCTGAAGTATTCGGCGCTATTTATAGTAGCTAGCTGGATGGCTCGCACCGGGTCCAGCCCCAGCCTGATCGCCTTCCTCACCACGGCATCGATATCGCCGTCCCGTAGCAGGTCAGCGCAGTTTCGGTCATCGACAACGAAGAGGCATCTCTTATAGGTCTTATCGGTGACCAGGGGAAGAAGGGCCTCCAGGTTCTTCTCAGAAGAGCCCTCACGAATCATCAGGTACATTCCTTTGCTTAGCTTCTCCCTGGCCTCCTCCAGAGATGTGGATTCATGGTCGGAGAGGATACCGGCACTGAGGTAGGCATTGAGCTCCTTACCCTTAAGCCCGGGGGCGTGCCCATCGATCACCCGTCCCCTGGAGGAGGCGATCTTGGCCAGAATTTCCTCATCGGCGGCTATTACGCCGGGGAAGTTCATCACCTCCCCCAGTCCGATGGCATTCTCCCAGCGGAGGATAGCTCTGATGTCTTTAGCTGTCAGGCGGGCGCCTGAGGTCTCAAGATGGGTGGCAGGAACGCAGGATGGGACCATGAGATAAAGGTCGAGAGGCAGGTGTTGGGCACAGCCCATCATATACTTTATGCCCCTGATTCCGCTGACATTGGCAATTTCATGGAAGTCGGTTACCACAGCCAGGGTTCCGCGGGGCACAACCGCCCTGGCGTACTGGGAGACATGGAGCATGGAGCTCTCGGTGTGAATATGGCCGTTGGTCAAACTTGGGGACAGATATTTCCCCTTGAGGTCGATCACCTGCCGGCCCTGCTTGTAGTCTCCTACACCGGCGATGCTTCCGCCACAGATGGCTACATTTCCCTCCTCTATCTCGCCATTGAAGGTGTTCACTATTCTGGCATCGGTCAGGACCAGGTCAGCCGGGCTTTCCCCCCTGGCCACCGAGATCAACCTTTCAATGCCCATTTTCAGTCCTCGATGAAATAAAGCTGGGGCAGATGGCGAAACTTCTCATCATAGTCGAGGCCGTAGCCTACCACAAACTTGTCGGGTAGGGTGAAACCCAGATAATCGATGGAGACGGGAACCTGCCTTCGGGAGGGCTTATCGAAGAGGACGCATAACTTCAGCGAGGAGGGCTTCTTGCGCCGCAGATAATCGAGGAAGTAGTCCACTGTGATCCCGGCGTCCACGATATCCTCGATAACTAAGATATCCCTACCCTTTATCCGTGAGCGCAGCCTTTGCACCACCTTGATTTGACCCGAGGTTGTTCTGGCAGAGCCATAGCTGGAGAGCCTGACGAATTCTATCTCTACTGGGGTTTGGAGAAGGCGGACAAGATCAGCCATGAAGACAAAGCAGCCCTTGAGGATGCCCAAGAGTAGAGGGTGCTTCCCCCTGTAATCGCGGTCAATTTCCTGAGCCAGCCTCTTGACTTCCTTTCTTATCTCCTCTTCGGTGAGCAGGATTTCGAGTTTATCAGGGGTGGTCAAGGTGATTCCTCCTTTTTGGCGCTAATCTTGCTCACTCAGGGAGGGTGATCATCTCATAGGCGGGGCAGCACTCATCGGCGCTTGCTGCGGGGAAGAGGCAGTGATCGAGGTGCATTCCCGGGAACCAACCGGGCAGATCATTTTCCTCCAGCTCGCACCAGCACTCGCAGTAGTCATCCTCTATCGAATATTCACCCATCACATGATGCTTACAGGTGTTGCAGCGCCCGGGGCGAACAACTATGAACAGGTCTTCTTCCATGCTGTCCCCGTGGAATTGTATTGTTCTGCCAATTATATTTGAGACCACTTGCTTTGTCTACCCTGGTTCTCTTGTGGTGCTAAATCGCCTTGACACCCTTGGTGGATTGGGCTATTATCGGCACGCCGCCCAAATACGGTAGGTTTGCTATGTTGTATGAGACGATTATCTATGAGAAGAAGGGGCAAATTGGTTATATCACCCTCAATCGTCCCCAGGCCGAAAACGCGATAAATGCTCAGATGGCAGGAGAGTTGGCTGATGCCTGCCTCAGGGTTAATCAAGATGAAGAGCTAAGCGTGGTGCTCCTGTTAGCTGCCGGGAATAATTTCTCCTCGGGTAGTGATCTCAGGGAAGGGGAATTGTCCAGCGATGCCCCGCGGGCGATAGCCAGCCTGGAGTCGATAGTGATTGCGGCTATCAATGGCGATGCCCTAGGCCAAGGATTGGAGCTGGCTTTGAGCTGTGATATAAGGATCGCCTCTGAGGGGGCGAGGTTCTGTCTGCCCCAAACCAGCTACGGGCTGATCCCTGGCGGTGGAGGGACACAGAGGCTGCCCCGCCTCGTGGGGAGGGGGAAAGCCCTGGAGATGATCCTCACCGCCGAACCTATCGATGCCGAGGAAGCCTATCGAATAGGGTTGGCGAACAAGGTTGTCCCCTCCAGGGAGCTACTTCACGAGGTGGAAGAGATGGCAAGAAGGTTAATCTCTGGGGGGCCCATTGCTCTCAGATATTGTAAAGAGGCGGTAAATAAGGGCTTGGATCTCACCCTGGAGCAGGGGCTCAGACTGGAGGCCGACCTCTACTTCCTCATTCAGACCACCGCCGACAGGATGGAGGGGATCAGGGCTTTCTTGGAGAAGAGGCCTCCCCAGTTCAGAGGCGAATAAGAATTCCGTTGATTTTTATTGGCCAAGTTTGTGGTAAAATAGGCCCAGAAACAGTGAACGCTTTTGAAACCATAATCTACGAAAAGAAGGACGGTCTGGCCTATATTACCCTCAACCGCCCTGAGTTCCTGAATCGCTATAACATCCAGATGAGGGATGAATTATATCAGGTGCTCACCGCCGTCAGGGATGACCCTGATGTTATGGTGGTTATCCTTAAGGG